>CAZFBC010000010.1:0-26369 GCA_964517245.1 uncultured Eubacteriales bacterium
GGGCGTTTTTGACGGACCCGAGCCCGTTCTGGTATAACCAAGGCGACGAGCGTGAAGGATGGAGGTCCGAATGCGTCTCAGCAAGTCCTTGAGATCGTGGATATTAGCCGTCGCGTGCGCCGGCGCGCTGCAGCTCGCCGCGGCCGACCTGCCCAAGGCGCGGCCGGAGACGGTCGGGCTGTCCACGGAGCGGCTGGCCAGGATCGGCGAGGTCATGCGTCGGTACGTCGACGAGGGCAAGCTCGGCGGCGCGGTGACGCTCGTGGCCCGGGCCGGCAAGGTGGCCCACTTCGAGGCTTTCGGCAAGCTCGACCCGGCGACCGGCGCGGCCATGCCGGCCGACGCCGTCTTCCGCATCGCCTCGCAGACCAAGGCCGTGACGAGCGTCGCCGTCATGATCCTGTTCGAGGAGGGCAAGCTCCTGCTCGGCGACCCCGTCGCGAAGTACATCCCGGAGTTCGCGAACACGACCGTCGCCGTCCCGGACGGGGCCGGGAAGGGCCCCGGCTTCAGGATCGTTCCCGCCAAGCGGCCCATCACGATCCGCGACCTCCTGACCCACTCGGCCGGCATCTCCTACGGCGACGGGCCGGCCAAGGACCTCTACAAAGCGGCCGGCATCCAGGGCTGGTTCCTGGCCGACCGGGCCGAACCCGTGGGCGACGTCGTCCGCAAGCTGGCCAGGCTGCCCTTCGACGCCCAGCCCGGCGAGAAGTGGGTCTACGGCTACAACACCGACATCCTCGGACACCTCGTCGAGGTCGTCTCCGGCACGAGCCTGGCCGATTTCGTCGCGAAGCGGATCACCGGGCCGCTCTCCATGGCCGACACCTCGTTCTTCCTGCCCAAGGAAAAGGCGGGGCGGCTGGCCGGGCTCTGGGGGATCGGCGCGGACGGAAAGGCCGCGGCCGTCGCCGACCCCAGGGACAGGTATTACGTCGAAGGACCGCGCGCCTGCACCGCCGGCGGCGCCGGCCTCCTCTCGACGGCCGAGGATTACGCCCGCTTCCTGCTCATGCTCCAGAGCGGCGGCGAGTGGGGCGGCGTCCACATCCTCTCGCCGAAGTCGGTCGAGCTCATGACCGCCGACCATCTCGGCGCGGTCTACGGCAGCGGGGGCCAGGGCTTCGGCCTCGGCTTCTGGGTGACGAGGGAGCTCGGCCGCAACGGCGATCCGGGGTCGGTCGGGGCCTTCGGCTGGGGCGGCGCCTACCACACGACCTACTGGGTCGATCCGGTCGAGAAGCTCGTCGCCGTGTTCATGACCCAGCTCCTGCCGGCGGCCGGGAGCGACGCCCACGGCAAGTTCAAGGCCCTCGTCTACCAGTCGATCGTCGATTCCTACGCATTTCGGTGACGCGCGACTCGATGCGCCAAGCCGGTGATAGAGAAGTGAATGCGGTCATGTGTCACCGGACCTGGGCGCGGGTCTGCGCCGCGGGGCTGCTCCTGGTCCCCTTGTCCGCGATGCCGGGAGCGCGGCGTCCTTCGCTCCCTGAGCCACGGCACCGGGCGCCGCGGGCCGCGCAGGCCGTGCCCGCGCCCGAGGGCCTCGAGCGGGCCCTGTTCAACGAGATCAACCGGGAGCGCGCCGCGCTGTCCCTGCCCGCCCTCAACCCTTCGCCAACCCTGGCCGCGCTGGCCCGGGCCCACAGCGCCGACATGGCCGCCCGCGGCGCGCTCGACCACCTCTCCGCCGACGGGTCGACCTACACCCGGCGCCTCGAGAAGGCGGGCGTCCTCTTCGCCGCCAACGGCGAGAACGTCGCGAGCAGCAGCGTCGCCGACCCCGGGAAGATCCACGGCGCCCTGATGAACACCGGCGGCCACCGCGAGAACATCCTCCGCCCGGATTTCGACGAGGCCGGCGTCGGCGCCGCCGCCGGCCCGGACGGGACCTGGTACGTGACCGAGGCCTTCATCAAGGGCGTCCCCGGCCGCGCCGAGGCCGAGGTCCGGGCCGCCGTGCTCGCCGCCCTCGACGCGGTCCGCAAGAGCCGCGGCCTCCTCCCGCTCCTCCCGTCCGAGGACGTCGATAGGACGGCCAGGTCCTTCGCCCTGGCCAGGAGCGAAGGGCGGCCCTATCCCGAGATCCCCGAGAGGTTCGGCGAGACGCGCGTCGCCTTCGCCGCCGGGCCCGAGCCCGCAGCGCTCGCCGCGGCTCTGGCCGAGGATTCGCTCGACCGCTTCACCGTCGCCGGCGTCGGCGCCGTGTTCGCCCGGACCCCCGGACATCCCGGCGGCGCCTATTTCGTATGCGTCTTCCTCCTCGTCGAGGAGCCGCCGCGCTGACGGTCCGTTCGCCGTTCGAGGATCCCTATTCTCCCCCGGGTTCCGCCTCCGGTCCTTCCGCCGGCCCCCGCCTCCGCAGCAGCCACCGGCAGAAGACGAGATGGTCGAACACGCCCAGAACGGCGATGATGGCCATGGTCGCGACCCATTGGGCCGAGCGGAGCCGGACGGCCCCGACGGCGGTCCCCTCCGGCGGCCGGGCCCTCTTCGACAGGTAGTCCGGCAGGAACATCCTCGCTTTTCGCGGCCAGGTCGTGCGGACGACGACGTTCGAGCCCGGCTCGACCCGGTCCGAGGAGGTCGTCGTCGTGACCGGGACGGACAGCAGGGCGATCGCGAAGAGGGACCCGAAAACGGCGGCGACGGTCCTGGCGCAGGGGCTCATGCGTTCTCCCTTTTTTCGAACCGTCAGAGAATACTGGCGAAGCGCCGGGGGCGTTTATTCTGCTATACTTGGGGCGCGATCCAGCCCCACCGTCCGTCCGAGGGAGGCGCTCATGACGTCCCTGAAGATCTCCCGCCGCAGGTTCATCGGGTCGGCCGCCGCCACCGTCGCCACCGCCGCGACCTCCGCCGCCGCCCCGGCGCTCTTCGACATCGTCCCCCGCCGCGCGCTCGGCCGCGGCCTGACGCCGCCGAGCGACAAGCTGACCGTCGCCGGCATCGGCGTCGGCGGGATGGGCGCCGCCAACCTCCGAGAGCTCGAGACGGAGAATATCGCGGCGCTCTGCGACGTCGACCTCGACTACGCCGCCGGGACGATCAAGCGCTATCCGGGCGCCAAGGTCTACACGGACTACCGCGTCATGCTGGAGAAGGAGAAGGGCCTCGACGCGGTCGTCGTCGCGACGCCCGACCACACCCACGCCGTCGTCACCCTGGCCGCGATGGCGGCCGGCAAGCACGTCTACACGCAGAAGCCCCTGACCCACGACGTCTGGGAGGCGCGCCAGTTGGCCCTGGCCGCGCGGCGGTCCAAGGTGACGACCCAGATGGGCATCCAGGGCCATTCGGGCGAAGGCATCCGGCTGGTCGTCGAATGGCTCCGGGCCGGGCTCATCGGCGAGGTCCGCGAGGTCGACGGCTGGTGCGACCTCTCCTATTACCCGTGGGGCCACGCCTACTACAGCTCGCGCTGGGGCGCGCGCCCGGCCGAAACCCCTCCGGTCCCGGGCAAGCTCGACTGGGACCTCTGGCTCGGGCCCGCGCCTTTCCGCCCGTACCATCCCGCCTATCACCCCGTCGTCTGGCGGTGCTGGTGGGATTTCGGGGTCGGCATGATGGGCGACCGCGGGGTCCACACCCTCGACGCCGCGGTCTGGGCCCTCGGCCTCGACGCGCCGGAGTCGGTCGAGGCGACGAGCTGCGGCCTCAACCCCGAGACCCATCCCGTCTCGGCCGTCGTCACCTACCGCTTCCCCGCCCGCGGCGACAGGCCGCCCGTCAAGCTGACCTGGTACGAGGGCACCCGGGCCCCCCGACCCGAGGCGCTCGAGGACGGGCGCCGGATGCCCGAGGAGGGGGGCCTCGTCTTCAAGGGGACGCGCGGCCAGCTCCTCTGCGGCGTCTACGCCGACTCGCCCCGCCTCGTCCCCGAGAAGCTCATGCGCGAGGTCGAGCGCCCGGCGCCCACCCTGCCCCGCGTCGAGGGCGGCCACGAGCAGGAGTGGGTCAGGGCCTGCAAGGCGGGGACGAAAGCCGGAGCCGCCTTCGAATATTCGGGCCCGCTGACCGAGATGTGCCTCCTCGGCAACGTGGCCAAGCGGCTGGACACCCGGATCGCCTGGGACGCCGCGAACCTCAGGGTGACCAACAACGCCGAAGCCGAAGCCTGGATACGCCGGCCCTGCCGCGAAGGCTGGACTCTGCCCCGCGCCTAGCGCACCTGGCGCTCGAGCTTCTCGTACTGCTCGCGGATCTCGGCGGGGAGGCGGCCCTTGTAGGGCTTGAGGTAGGAGCGGACCTCGTCGACCTCGGGCTTCCAGTCCTTGATCCTGACCTCGAACAGCTTCTCGAGCCTGTCCTTGGGCATGTCGAGCCCGGTCATGTCGAGGTCCTCGAGGCGCGGCACGAGCCCGGCCGGCGTCTCCCTGGCCGGGACGGCGCCCGTCACCCGGTCGATGACCCACTTGAGGACGCGCATGTTGTCGCCGAACCCCGGCCAGATGAACTTGCCCCGCTCGTCGGTCCGGAACCAGTTGACCGAGAAGATCCTGGGCGGCCGCGACATCCGGCCGCCCATGTTGAGGTAGTGGCGCCAGTAGTCGGCCATGTTGTAGCCGCAGAAGGGCAGCATGGCCATGGGGTCGCGCCGCACGACCCCGACCTTCCCGGTGGCCGCGGCCGTCGTCTCCGAGCCCATGCGGGCGCCCATGAAGACGCCGTGCGGCCAGCTGAAGCTCTCGGTGACGAGCGGGATGAGCTGGGTCCGGCGGCCGCCGAAGATGATGGCCGAAATGGGCACGCCCCGCGGGTTGGCGGCTTCCTTGTCCAGCATGGGGGAGTTGACGATCTGGGCCGTGAACCGGGAGTTGGGGTGGGCGGCCTTCGTGCCGCTCGCCGGCGTCCACGGGTTGCCCTGCCAGTCGAGCAGGCGCTCGGGCACCGGGCCGTCGAGGCCCTCCCACCACGGCTCGTTGCGGTCGGTGTCGAGCGCGACGTTGGTGAAGAGCGTCGGGTTGAAGGCCCCCCGCTTGATCGTCCTCATCATGTTGGGGTTGGTCTTCATCGACGTCCCGGGCGCGACGCCGAAGTAGCCGGCCTCGGGGTTGATGGCCCAGAGCCGGCCGTCCGGCCCGATGTTGAGCCAGGCGATGTCGTCGCCGAGCGTCCAGACGCGGTAGCCGGGCAGGGCCGACTCCATCATGGCCAGGTTGGTCTTGCCGCAGGCGCTGGGCAGGGCGGCCGTGATGTAGGTCGTCCGGCCGCGGTGGTCCTCGACGCCCATGATGACCATGTGCTCGGCCAGCCACCCCTGCTTGTAGCCGAGGTAGGAGCCGATGCGCAGCGAGACGCACTTCTTGCCGAGCAGGGCGTTGCCGCCGTAGCCCGAGCCGACGCTCCAGACCAGGCCCTCGCGGGGGAAGTGCATGATGTAGCGGCGGTCGGGATCGAGGGAGCCGATCGAGTGGAAGCCCTTGATGAAATCCTCGCGGTTGCGCAGCTTCTCCAGGATGGGCGTGCCGATGCGGGTCATGATGCGCATGCTCACGGCGACGTAGGTCGAGTCCGTGATCATCAGGCAGGCCTTGGCGTAGGGCGAGTCGGGGTGGCCCATCATGTAGGGGATGACGTACATCGTCCGGCCGGCCATGCAGCCGTCCGAGAGCTTGGCCATGACCTTCTTGGCCTTCTCCGGGTCCATCCAGTTGTTGTTCGGGCCCGAGTCGTCCTTGGTCGGATGGCAGACGAAGGTCAGGTGCTCGACCCGGGCGACGTCGGTCGGCGAGGAGCGGTGGAGGTAGGCCGTCGGCCAGCTGGCCTGGTTGAGCTTCCGGAAGACCGGGCCGTTGAGCCGCTCCTCGTTCATGCCGATCTCGAGGAGGCGCCAGGCCTCGCCCTCGGACCCGTCGCACCAGTAGACGCGGGCCGGCTTGGCCAGCCGTTCCTGCTCTTCGATCCAGCGCTCCGCGGCGGATACCATGTTCGACCTCAGGGGCCTTTTGTATCAGTAAAAAAACAGCCTGTCAAACGGCGCTCAGCGGACGTTGTTGACGGCGTTCTTGGCCGTGTCGTGCTTGTTCTTCATGGTGTTGCTGACCATGGAGAACCGGCGGTTCTCGTGAGCGATCCTTTTCTGGAGGTCGAGATATTGGATATTGAAGCCCTGTTGCATCTTCTCCATCTCCCGGGCGGCCTGGAGCAGCCGCTTCCCGGCGTCGCCCCTCGTCCCCCTGGCTTTCGCGGCGAGCGTCGAGACCTCCCGGCCCTTCTCGGAGAGCTTGGCGTAGAGATCCTCGAGGGCGCCGACGCTCCGCATGAGGCCGCTGTGGCTCTCGGCGAGCTCCTCGAGGTCCCCGCCCACCTCGTTGATGGCCTTGACGGCCGCGGGGTCGAGCTTCGTCGCGCGGGAGGCCTTCTTCTGGCTCTCCCCGGGGAGCCGCGCGGCGATCGCGGCGATCGCGACGGCCGCGGCGAGAGAGAGGACGGCGGCGCGGGCGGTCTTTGTCATGACGACCTCCTTTGGTGATCTGCCCGTCACACCTGGATCTCGTAGACGACGGGAATGCCGGCGAGCGAGATCGCGGGATCGAACGTCCAGGAGACGAGGGTGACGGCCCTCGGATAGGGGATGAAGCGGGCCCGGTAGAAAGGCCCGGCCGGCCAGCCGCGCCGGGTGAAGTCGACCGTGGCGACGAAGCCGTCCTCGCGGACGCGGGCGAGGTAGGACCTGAGGAAGGCCGTCCGCTCCGCCGCTGAGAGGCCGGGGAAGGCGACGTGGTTGATCCAGGCGTAGCGCTCGACGGTCTTTCCCAGCTGGTCGTGCGCGATGAAATTGATCATGGCCCGGACGCGGCCCTCGTTCTCCCAGACGAGGGTCCGGGCGACGCCGGGGCAGTCGAGCTCGACGGCCAGCTCCCGCCTGTCCCAGGCGAGCGCCAGCCCCGCCGTTTCCTTGTAGCGGTCGAGGAGGGCGTGACAGGCGTCGAGGTCGGAGGCGCGGTAGTCCCTGAGGACGACCCCCGGCGCGGCCTTCGGTGGCCGATGGGCGCCGGCGAGGCGGATGGCCGCCTTCTCCCAGCCCTTCAGGCCCTCGGAGGCGTCGACGCGGCCGAGGTCGAGGATGCGGGCCATGACGCCGGACTTCCTGACGCGCTCGATCCGGTGCCCTTCCGCCTTGAGCTTGTCCATCATCAGCGTCGAGCGGTGCCCGGTCTCGAGCGTCAGGAGCGAGAAGTCGTAGCCGTACTTCCGGTTGAGGTCCACGGCCGCCCGGATGATCTCGAGCGCGACGCCCCGGCGCAGGCTCTCCTTCCGCACGACGAGCAGGCAGCTGTAGACCGCGTCGTATAACCCTCCCCGGTAATGGAATTTCTGCGGCAGGTTGGCCAGGAACCCGACGATCTCGCCGTCCTTGTAGGCGGCCAGGAGGAGGTCCCTCTTCTCCGCCGGGATCCTGTCGAAGAGATAACGGAGGAACGCCGGCCGGTAGAAGTTGGGGAACGACGCCTCCCCGTACTCGTCGCGCCACGACGCGTGGGCCATCCGCTCCAGGCCCTCGAGGTCGCCCCGGAACGTTTCGACGGAGACGCCTTCGCGCATGCCTCTGCCTCCCGACTGGGATCCGCCGGCCTAAGGTACCACGGGGAAGCTCCCTTGAAAAGGGCCGCCGCTGATGATATCTTTACCCCTCTGGAGGCCCAAGATGATCGCCGCGAAGGACATCGAGCGACTGTTCGGAAAGCAGCTGGACCGGATCGGGGACGCCGGGCTCCGGGCCAAGGTCGTCAAGACCTTCGTCCTGGCCTGCGAGCGGGGCCGGTGGGAGTCCGTCGAAGAGCTGAAGAAGATGCCCTTCACGCTCCTCACGGACGCGCACGGCGTCGATTTCATCGAGCACACGATCGCCGTGACCGAGGGCGCGGCCGCGCTGGGCCGGGCCCAGGCCGAGGCCTACGCCCGGATGCCCTACGCCGTCGACTTCGACCGGCTCTACGCCGGCGGCCTCCTCCACGACGTCGGCAAGCTCCTCGAGATCGAGCCCGACGGCAAGGGCGGCCACCGCAAGAGCCTGGCCGGCAAGCACGCCCGCCACCCGGTCTCCGGGGCCATCCTGGCCTCCGAGTGCGGCCTCCCCGGCGGCGTCGTCAACATCATCGTCTGCCACGCCAAGGAAGGGGAGGGCCGGCCCCAGGTCGTCGAGGCCGTCTTCGTCCACCAGGCCGACTTCGCCACCTTCGACCCCCTGGTGATGAAGCAGAAGGGCACCCTGATCGAGGACTGAGCGGGGCCATGGGCGAGACCGTCATCGAGAAGATCCTCTCCCGCCACGCCGGCCGTCCGGTCCGGCCCGGCGACATCGTCGACATCGCCATCGACGCCCGGGTGGCCCGGGACTTCGGCGGCGCGAACGTCGTCAAGAACCTGAGGGACCACGGGCTCGGCGTCGCGGACGTCTCCAAGACCTTCTTCACCTTCGACTGCAACCCCGGCGGCTCCGACCAGAAATACGCCGCCAACCAGCACGCCTGCCGGCTGTTCGCCCGGGAGCGGGCGGTCGGCCTGTTCGACATCGACGCCGGCATCGGCACCCACGTCGCCATCGAGGAGGGCCTGGTCGTCCCCGGCGGCACGCTCGTCTCGACCGATTCGCACGCCAACATCCTCGGGGCGATCGGCGCCTTCGGCCAGGGCATGGGCGACCAGGACATCGCCGCCGCCTGGGCCTACGGCCGGGTCTGGTTCAAGGTCCCGGGGTCCGTCAGGATCGACCTCATAGGCACGCCTCCCGCCGGGACGACGGCCAAGGACGTCGCCCTGCGGCTCCTGCTCGAGTTCGGCGCCTCGGGGCTTCTCGGGGCGAGCGCCGAGCTCTACGGGGCGGCGGTCGACGGGCTGGACCTCGCCGGCCGCATCACCGTCGCCTCGATGGCCACGGAGATGGGCGCGATCATCCTCCTCTTCCCGCCCAACCAGGCCGTGCGGGACCACTTCGACGGCCTCGGGAAAAGATACGAGGCGATCCAGGCCGACGCCGACGCGGCCTACGCCAGGGTCGTCGAGATCGACGTCTCCGGCCTCGAGCCCCTCGTCTCCCGTCCGGGCCACCCCGAGGACGTCGTCCCCGTCCGGGAGGTCGCCGGGACGAAGATCGACTCGGCGATCATCGGCTCGTGCACGAACGGGCGGTTCGAGGACCTGGCGGCCGCGGCCGCGGTCCTGAGGGGCCGCCGGGTCGCGCCCGGCGTCGTCCTCAAGATCGTCCCGGCCACGCGCCGGGTCTGGCGGCGGGCCCTCGACGAGGGCCTCGTCGGCGTCTTCGCCGAGGCCGGCGCCCTCGTCGGCAACCCCGGATGCGCCGGGTGCGCCGAGGGCCAGATCGGCCAGAACGGGCCCGGAGAGGTCACCGTCAGCACGGGCAACAGGAACTTCGCCGGCAAGCAGGGCCAGGGGAGCGTCTACCTGGCTTCGCCCGCGACGGCCGCGGCCTCGGCCGTGGCCGGGGTCATCGCCGCGGCCGACGCGATCCCCGGCGCCCCCGTGGTCTTCGCCCGCGCGACGGCCAAGCCCGCCCCCGCCGCCAGGCCCGCGGCCGAGCCGGGCGCCGCCGCGGCCAAGCCCACGGCCGTCCGCGGCCGCGTCTGGGTCGTCGACAGGGACAACGTCGACACCGACATGATCTTCCACAACCGCCACCTGGCCGTCACGGACCCCGCCCAGATGGGCCGGTACGCGTTCGGCAACCTCCCCGGCTGGGAGGACTTCCCCGCCAAGGCCGCCCCCGGCGACATCGTCGTCGCGGGCTCGAACTTCGGGGCCGGCTCCTCCCGCCAGCAGGCCGTCGACTGCTTCAAGAGCCTGGGCGTCGCGGCCGTCGTCGCCCGGTCCTTCGGGGCGATCTACGAGCGCAACGCCGTCAACGCCGGGCTGCCCGTCCTCGCCGGCGACCTCGTCTCCGCGGGCCTGAGGAGCGGCGAGGAGATCACCGTGGACTTCGCCTCGGGCGAGGTCGTGCGCCACTCGACCGGCGAAACGATCCGGGTCGAGCCGTTTTCCGAGATCCAGATGGCCATCTACCGGAAGGGCGGACTGCTCTGCGATTGGTGAGGTCCTGAATGCGACTCTACGAGAACGAGGCCAAGATGGTGTTCGCCCGGGAAGGGATCCCCGTGCCCCGGGCCTCCGGCGTCTTCGAGCGGGCCGCGAGCGTCGCGAAGAGCGTCGGGCCCGACTCCCCGGTCATGCTCAAGGCCCTCGTCCTCATCGGCGGACGCGGCAAGGCCGGCGGCGTCCGCAGGGCGAAGGGCGGCGCCGACGCCGCCGCCCAGGCGGCGGAGGTCCTCGGGAGCAAGATCCGGGGCTACGCCGTCGAGCGCGTCCTGGTCGAAGAGGCGGTCGAGGCGATCCAGGGCTCCTGCTACGTCGGGGTGACCATGAGCCCGGCCGACTTCAACGTCACCGTCATCGTCAGCCCGGCCGGCGGCGTCGACATCGAGCAGGTCGCCCGGGAGTCGCCGGACAAGATCCTCCGGATCGAGCTGCCCGCGAACGACGCGACCCTGCCCGCCGCGGAAGCGGAGCGGCTGGCCGCGTTCCTCGCCTCGGGGATCGCGGGGGGGGAAGGACGGGCGGCGGGCCTCGCGGACGTCATTTCCCGGCTCTACGCCGTCTTCCAGAAGTACGACTGCAAGGTCGCCGAGATCAACCCGCTCCTCGTCACCCCGGCCGGCGCCGTGGCCGCGGACGCCAAGATCGTCCTCGACGACAACGGCCTCTTCCGGCAGGGCGCGCTGTTGCGCCTGCTGGGGCTCGACGGGGCCCGTCACGACGTCTCCGAGCCGACGCCGAACGAGGTCCGGGCCCGGGAGGCGGGTTTCCGCTACGTCGACCTCCTCGCCGAAGACCACGTCAAGGACCCGGACCGGCTCTACGTCGGCCTCGTGCCCGGCGGCGCGGGCTACGGCATCTTTTCCATCGACGAGGTGGCCAACGTCGGGGACCGGTTCTTCGGCGGCCGCGTCGTGCCCGTCAACTTCATGGACTCGGGCGGCGGGCCGACGGTCGGCATGGTGGCCGAGATGTTCGGCCTCCTCATGGACCACGAGGCCGTCGACCTGGTCATCACCTCCCGGTTCGGCGGCATCTCGTCCTGCGACGTCTTCATCCGGGGCCTCGTCGGGTGCCTGAGGGAGAGGCGGGCCGGGGGCCGCCGCGTCGTCCCCGTCTTCGGCCGGATGGTCGGCACGGACCTGCCGAGCGCCCGGGACTTCCTGGAGCGGGCCAAGCGCGAGACGCCCGAGGAGCTGGCGGACATGCACATCGCGGTCGGCAACCGGACGATCATGGCCGAGGTCATCCGGGACGGCATCCGATACGCCTTCGACCGGAAGGGGTGGACGTGATGGACGCCAGGATCAGGGCCGTCGACGGCATGCTCTTCCACATCGTCCGGAAGCTCCGGCCGGAGCTGGCCGGGAGGGTGGCGAAGTCGGGCCGTCTCGACACCGTCATCCTCGGCCTCGGCGGCCAGGGCTCCAAGCACGCCGGCCTGATGCACGATTTCGGGACGTCCATCGTCGCCGGGGTCGCGCCGGGCGGCGCGGGGACGCGGGTCCACGAGGTCATCCCGGTCTTCGACTCCGTCAAGGACTGCCTGGCGGAATTCCCCGACGTCGTCGCGGCCAGCGTCTGGCGGCACTATTCCACGGCCCGCGAGGCCGCGATCGAGGCGATCGAGGCGGGCATCCCGCTCGTCGTCCTGATCTCCGAGGGGCTTCCCCTCCGGGACGTCCGGGACGTCATCGTGTGCGCCAGGCGGCACAACGCCGTCCTCATCGGCGGGAACACGCCGGGGCTGATCTTCCCTCCCGAGCGCATCAAGATCGGCATGCTGCCGGACGTCTTCTACCCGGAGGAGACCGCGCCGGGCCGGTTCGGGCCGCGGGGCGTGACCATCATCTCCCGCAGCGGGGCCATCCTCTACCACATGTCCGACGCCATGGCCAGCGTGGGCATCGCCCAGAACGCCGTCATCGGCATCGGCGGCGACGGGGCCATCGGCTCGACCTTCCGCGACCTCGTGCCCCTGGCCATGGAGTACGGGAACACCGACCTCGTCGTCGTCGCGGGCGAGATCGGCGGCTGCCAGGAGGAGCTTCTGGCCGAGGACGTCAGGGCCCGCCCCGAAAGGTACCCCAAGCCCCTCGTCGCCCTCATCTCGGGCGCCCACGCGCCGGAGGGCAAGACCATGGGCCACGCCGGGGCCATCGTCACGCCGGGCCTCGAGACGGGCACCTTCGCCTCCAAGAAGAGGGCCCTGGAGGAGGCCGGCGTCCCCGTCGTCAACAGCCAGCTCGACCTGATCGAGGTCGTCCGGAAGAAGCTCGGCGGCAAGACCTACTTCGCCCCCGAGCGGTACTACGCCAGGATGAAGACCATCTGGGACGCGCCGCCGCCCAAGCCCAGCTGGACGACGCTCGTCACCAAGGTCGAGCCCAACAACCTCGTCGTCCGCGGCTTTCGCGTCCAGGACCTCGTCGAACGCGCCTCGCTCGTCGAGACCGCCCACCTCGTCGCGGCCGGCGAGCTCGCCGACGGGGCGCGGGCGGCCGCCCTCGGGCGGCTCATCCTCGAGGCGGCCCGAAGGCCGGCTCCGGCGGTCGTCCGGAACCCCGAAGAGGACCTGTCCAAGACCTTCCAGAAATACATCCTCGCCGACGAGGAGCTCGTCGCCTTCCGGCCCGAGGGCGGGACGGCCCAGGCCGAGAAGACCGTTTTCGCCCTGGGCCGGTTCGCGGGCTACCTGGCCGCGCTCCACGGCAACGCCGCCGCCCTCGCCGCGGCGCCGGCGGACGCCGCGCCCGCCCACCTCGTCTATCGGGCGGTCGCGGGGGCCGGCCCGCTCGACGAAAAGCGGGCCCGCATGCTCGAGGCGATCGTCGTCGCCTCGGTCGACCACGGCGTGACCCCGCCTTCGGCCCAGGCGACCCTCATCGCCTCGTCGGTCCGGGCCTCCTACGAGTCGGCCGTGGCCCAGGGAGTCGGCGCCATCACCGACGTCCACGGCGGGGCGGGCGAGAAGGCCGCCGAGTTCTTCCTGCAGTGCTCCGCCCTGGCCTCCGGAAAGGGCCTGGCCGTCGAAGAGGCCGCCAGGGTCGTCATCCGCAGGTACGTCCGGGAAGGCCGCCGCATCGAGGGCCTGGGCCACCGCGTCCACACCCGGGACCCCCGGCGCGACGTCCTCTGGGGGCTCGCCGAGCGGAGCGGCCTGGCCGGACCGTGCGTCGCCGTATCGCGCGTCGTCGAGGACGCCCTCCGCGAGGTCCGCGGCCTCGGCCTGCCCATCAACGTCGACGGCGTCATCGGGGCCGTCATCGCCGACATGGGCTACGATCCCAGGCTGGCCAAGGCGCTGTTCGTCTTCGGCCGGGTCATGGGGCTCTCGGCCCACTACTACGAGGAAGTGGCGACCCAGCCGCCGATGCGCGCGATCGTCTTCGCCGAGGCCGTCTACCGCGGCGCCCCCGACCGCCCCTTTCCCAAGTAAGTAAAACGGGGACACGTACCTTCGGCATGCCTGCGTTACATGTCCCCGTTTTACTTGACCACGAGCTTGGTGAAGGGGACGACGTAGGCCTGGAGGAGGACGAAGAGGCCCATCAGGGCGGCCAGGGCCAGGCTGTGGAAGAAGACGTAGCGGAGGATCGCGCCCTCGTGGCCGTACCAGCCGGTCGCCGTCGAGGCGACGACGATCGACTGGGCGTCGATCATCTTGCCCATCACCCCGCCCGAGCTGTTGGCCGAGGCCATCAGCACGGGGTTCAGGCCGAGCTGCTCGGCGGTGATCCGCTGGAGGCTCCCGAACAGGACGTTCGACGAGGTGTCCGAGCCCGTCAGGGCCACGCCCAGCCAGCCGAGCATCGTCCCGAAGAAGGGGTAGAGGACGCCCGTCCCGGCGAAGGCCAGGCCGAGCGTCGCGTCGAGGCCCGAGTAGCGCGTCAGGTACCCCAGCGACAGCATGGCGGCCACGGTCAGCAGCGAGAAACGGACCTTCTTGAGCGTCCGGCCGTAGGCCCGCAGGAGCCGCCGCGGCGAGAACGACATCAGCAGGCCGGAGACGACGGCCGAGACGAAGATGCCCGTCCCCGTGAACGAGAGCCCGTTGAACGCGAACACCGCCGCTTCGGGCGCTTCCCGCGGAACGACCGGCGGGACCCTGTAGACGAGGCCGTCCAGCCCGGGAACCGGCCAGCGCGGGCCGAAGAGGCCGTCGAGGCAGGCCTTGACCTGGGGAACGCCCCAGACGAAGACGAGGGCGCTCAGGACGAGCCAGGGCGTCCAGGCCCGAAAGACCTGCCCCGCGGGCAGGGGCCGGTCGCCGCCCGGCGGGCCCGGGGCCTCGCCGGGGAAGGTGTAAGTTTCCTTCGGCCTCCACAGCTTCAGGAACAGGATCAGGCAGCCGATCGAGAGGAGCGACGACAGGACGTCGACGAGCCACGGCCCGTGGAGATTGGAGACGAGCGCCTGGGGCACGGCGAACGACAGCCCGGCCGCGAGGAGCGCGGGCCAGACCTCCCTCATCCTGCGGAAGCCGCAGAAGGCCCAGACGAGCCAGAACGGGATGAGGACCGAGAAGAACGGGAGCTGACGCCCGACCATGGCGCTCAGGTCGCGGACGTCGAGCCCGGTGACGCCGGCCAGGGCGATGATGGGCGTCCCCAGGGCGCCGAAGGCCACCGGGGCGGTGTTGGCGATGAGCGACAGCCCCGAGGCCTGGAGGGCCGGGAAGCCGAGCCCGATCAGGATGGCCGCGGTGACGGCGACCGGCGTGCCGAACCCGGCGGCGCCCTCGAAGAAAGCCCCGAAGCAGAAGGCGATGAGAAGCACTTGGAGCCGGCGGTCGCGGGTGAGGCCCGTCAGGCTGTCCTGCATGGTCCGGAAATGGCCCTTCTCGACGGCCAGGTCGTAGAGGAAGATGACGTTGACGATGATCCAGCCGATGGGGAAGAGGCCGTAGGCGGCCCCGAGCCCGGCCGCCCGCAGGGCCAGGCCCGCGGGCATGGTGAAGACGGCGACGGAGACGGCCAGGGCCGTGCCGAGCCCGAGAAGGGCGGCGACGTGGGCCCGCAGGCGCAGCAGGGCCAGCCCGCCGAGGAGGGTCACGATCGGCAGGGCGGCGACGAGGGTCGAGAGCCAGGCCGCCGCGAGGGGATCGTAGACCTGGCGCCAGCCCATGGTCAGACGACCCCGTCGGTCTCCTTGTGGAGGCGGGCGAAAAAGGCGGCCATGAAGCGGTGCCGCCCGGCGGCCAGGCGCCGGCCCTCGCGCGTCGTCATGCGGTCCCGGATCCGGCCGAGCTTGACCAGGTACTCCCGGTAGGCGGTGTCCTCGCGGGTGTAGGGCTTCGTCTTCGCGACGTCGACGTCCTTGTCGTGCAGGCGGGCCCCGACCTCGCCGGCGAAGAGGAAGGCCCGGCCGACCCCGACGGCGCCGATGGAGTCGAGCTTGTCGGCGTCGAAGAGGACCTTGGCCTCGAGGGACTCGGGCACGGCCCGGCCGCGGTAGCGGTGGGTGGCGATGCAGTGGACGACGGCCTCGGCGGTGGCCCGGTCCACGCCGTTGCGCTCGAGCACGGTCCTGGCCAGCGCGGCCCCCGCTTTGGCGTGGCAGTCCCGGCCGCGCGAGCGGTCCTCGGCCTCGCGGCCGACGTCGTGAAGGAGGGCGGCGAGCTCCAGGACGCCGAGGTCGGCCTTCTCCTTCCGGCCGATCCGCAGCGCCAGGCGGCGCACCCGTTCCGTGTGGTCCCAGTCGTGGCTGCCCCGGGCGCCGGCGAAAAAGGCCCCGGCCTCCTCCCGGACGCGGGCGACGAGGGCCGGGGCGACGGAGGAGGTCATTCGTCGATCATGTGGACGACGAGCCCGTCCTTGAGCTTGGGCTCGAACCAGGTCGACTTGGGCGGCATGACCTTGCCCGCGTCGGCCACGGCGAAGAGCTGCTCGATCGTCGTCGGGAAGAAGGAGAAGGCGACGCGGAACCGGCCGGAGCGGACCAGGCTCTCCAGCTCGCCCGTGCCGCGGATGCCGCCGACGAAGTCGATACGCTTGTCGGTGCGGGGGTCGGCGATGCCGAGGACGGGCCCGAGGAGGCTCTCCTGGAGGATGGAGACGTCGAGGGAGGCGATCGGGTCGGCCGGGTCGTAGGTCCCGGGCCGGGGCTCGAGGCCGTACCAGAGGCCGTCGAGGAACATCGCGTAGGAGCGGCTCTTCGCCGGGGTCTGGGGGCCGCCGGGCCGGATCGCGAACCGGGCCCCGACCTTCTCCAGGAAGGCCGCGGCGTCGAGCCCGTTGAGGTCGCGGACGACGCGGTTGTAGGGCAGGATCTTGGTCTGGCTGTGGGGGAAGACGACCGCCAGGAAGAAGTTGTCCTCCTCGCGGCCGGTCCGGCCCGGGCGCTCGCGGTCCCGCTTGACCTTGATCCGCGTCGCGGCCGCGGAGCGGTGGTGGCCGTCGGCGACGTAGAGGAAGTCGATCCCGGCGAAGGCGGCCTCGATGCGGCCGACGAGGCCCGGGTCGTCGACGACGAAGAAGACGTGGCGGACGCCGTCGGAGGTCGTGATGTCGACCTCGGGCCCCCGGGCCATGGCCTCGTCGACGAGGGCGTCGACGGCCGCGGAGCTCCGGTAGGTCAGGAAGACCGGGCCGGTCTGCGAGCCCAGGGCCTCGATGTGGCGCATCCGGTCGTTCTCCTTGTCCACCCGGGTCAGCTCGTGCTTCCTGATGACGTCGTCGAGGTAGTCCTGGCACGAGGCGGCGGCGACCAGGCCGACCTGGACGTGGTCGCCCCAGACCTGCTTGTAGACGTAGAAATTGCGGGTCGCGTCCCGCGCCAGCGTCCCCTCGCGGAGGAAGCGGTCGAAGTTCTCCCGGCCCTTGGCGTAGACGGCGTCGGCGTAGAGGTCGGTCCCCGGCGGCAGGTCGATCTCGGGCTTGCCGACGTGGAGGAAGGAATAGGGGTTGCCGGCCGCCATCGCCCGGGCCTCCTCCGAGGTCAGGACGTCGTAGGGCGGGGCGGCGACGAGGTGGGCGACGTCCCGGCGGGGGCGCACGCCGCGGAACGGCTGGATGCGGGCCATGAGGACCTCCGGAAAGCAGGCTTGCGAAAGAGGCGTATTATAGCACAGCCCGGGCCCCGCGCCACGGGTCAGTCGCGGACGGCGTTCCGGCCCGCGGCCTTGGCCCGGTACATGGCCCGGTCGGCGCGGTTGATGAGGCCGTCGAGGTCCTCGTCCCCCGCCGTGTCGAGCTCGGCGACGCCCAGGCTGACGGTCAGCGAGAGCGTGCCCGCGTCCGTGACGACCGTCAGGCGGGAGATCTCCTCCCGCAGGCGCTCGGCCATGGCCAGGGCCTCGTCGCGCCCGGCCTCCGGCATGAGGACGATGAACTCCTCGCCGCCGTAGCGGCAGACGATGTCGGTCGACCGGGTCGTCCGGGTGACGAGCTCCGTCAGGACGCGCAGGACGTGGTCGCCGATGAGGTGGCCGTGGCTGTCGTTGACGGTCTTGAAGTGGTCGATGTCGAAGAGGATGAGGGCCAGGGGCCGGCGGTAGCGCCGGGCGCGCCCGACCTCCTTGCCGGCCAGGTCGGCGAAGGCGCGGCGGTTGTAGAGCCCGGTCAGCTGGTCGGTGACGGCCTGCCTCTCCATCTGCTCGACGCGCCGGGAGTTGTCCAGGGCGATGGCCACCTGGCTGGCGAACAGCTCCGCCACGCGGGCGTCCTCCGGGGTGAAAACCCTCTCGCCGGAGTTGTAAAGGGCGATGAGGCCGGTCGTGTCGCCGCGGAAGACGACGGGGACGCAGAGGCAGGCGCGGAGGGGGACGTCCGGGCGGACGGGGAGCAGGACGTCGCCCGGCCCGGTGACGGCGCCGACGACCGGCCTTTTCCCCGCCAGGGCGTCGCCGCACTGGCTGCAGCAGGACCTGGTGAAGGACGATCCGGCGGCGGCGGGCTGTCCCAGGGCACCCTTCGCGGCGGCCAGCTTCAGCTCGGGGCCCTCGACCGTCAGGAAGGCGCCGATGTCGTAGGGGACGACGCGCTTGAGGAGGTCGAGGATGAGGGCGGGGACCTCCTTGAAATCGAGGTTCGAGCTCAGGGTCAGCCCGGCCTCGCGGAGCGTCTCGGCGACTTGGCGGGCCTCGACGGCCGCGGTCTCGGCCTTCTTGATGCGGGTGATGTCGTGGAGGACGGCGACGCGGCCCGTGACGTGCGTGCCGGCGCCCACGAGGGGGGCGAGGCGCAGGGCGAAGTGGCGCGTTCCGCCGGCCCCGAAGAGCGGGATCTCCCGCTCGGACGTCGCGGGGGACTCGAGTCCCGCGGCCAGCTCCGGCCAGGCGGCGAAGACCTCCGCGGCCGGCTTCCCCAACAGGCCCGACTCGGGGGCGTCCTCGGCCGGGCCGCCGGCCTTGGCGAGCAGCCTGCGGGCGGCGGGATTGGTGGCGGCGAGGCGCCCCTCCTCGTCGAGGATGACGAGCGATTCGCCCATGCTCTCGACGACCCGCTCCCGGGCCACCGGCACGATGTCGACGAGCTGGAGCCGGAACATGGCCCAGAGGAGGAAGAACCCGGCCAGGGCGAAGCCGATGGGCGTGAAGTCGTAGCCGCTCCGCCCGCCGGCCAGCCCGGCCAGGTAGAGGGCGTTCCCGAGCCAGGCCAGCGGGAAGACGAGCAGGAGCGTCAGGGCCTGCTTGCGGTGGACGCCTTTGAACCGGAAATACGCGAGGAGCAGGAGGACGGTCGTGGCGAAGAGGAGGAGATAGGAGTAGCCGACGTAGACCCAGAAGAACGGCCCGTGCTCGTAGACGAGGAGATGGCCCGGGCCGTCCCCGGCGGGCGCGACCGCCGGCCAGATGAGGCGGTGCCACTCGTTGGTGAAGACCAGGACGACGGTGACGGCCGGGATGAGCCAGAGGGCGGCGGCTGCGGCCCCCTTCAGATCCGCCCCGGAGCGCGAGAACTTGAGGGCGAAGAGGAACATCAGGACGGGGGTCGTGGCGATGCCGAAGTACTCGAACTTCGACAGCAGGACCTTCGACGCCGTGTCCGTAACGGCCGCCTCGAACGCCGCGGCCAGGGACCAGGCGAAGACGGCCCCCATGAGGACGGTGAGGGCCCGGCCGACGGACGTGGCGGCGCGGTTCCAGGCGACGACCGCGACCGTCCCGGCGACGAGGGCGCCGGCGAAGAGGCCGAGGCCGTAGAGGCTGACCTGCAGGCTCATGCTATCCGCTCCTCCGCCCGGCCCGCGGCCCGGGACGGGCTCTTCAGGCGACTCCCGAGTTCTTGTCCTTGTCCTGGCCCTCGACGAAGGTCCCGGCGATCTCGAGGAAGTTCTCGACGACCTCGGGGTCGAACTGCGTCCCCGAGCAGGCGATGATCTCCTTGACGGCGTACCGGTGGGAGGCGGCCTTGCGGTAGGGCCGCTCCGAGGTGATGGAGTCGTAGGTGTCGGCGATGGTCATGATCCGGGCCCCCAGGGGGATCTCCCGGCCCTTGAGCTTGTCGGGGTAGCCCGTGCCGTCGTAGCGCTCGTGGTGGGCCCGGACGATCCGGGAGATCTCCTTGAGCTCGACGACCGGGCTGAGGATGGCCTGGCCGCGGACGGGGTGCTCCATGATCAGCTTGAACTCCTCGGCCGTCAGCTTGCCCGGCTTGTTGAGGATGCTCTCGGGCACGGCGATCTTGCCGACGTCGTGGAGGAGGGCGGCCAGCTCGAGGTCGCCGAGTTCCTTCTCGCTGAAGCCCATCTTGGCGGCGATCTTGACCGTGAACTCGGTGACCCGGGTCGAGTGGTGGCGGGTGTACTCGTCCTTGGCGTCGATGGCCGTGACCAGGGACTTGACCGTCGACAGGAAGAGCGACTTCTGCTGGTCGACGAGGTCGGAGGTCCGCATCTTGAGGTTGCGGTTGAGCAGGGCCAGCTCCGATTCGACCTGCCGGATGCGGAGCAGGGCCCGGATGCGGGCCTTGAGCTCGGTCGAGTCGAACGGCTTGGAGATGTAGTCGTCGGCCCCGGCCTGGAGGCCCTCGTTCAGCATCTCCGACCCGCTGCGGGCGGTGACCAGGATGATGGGGATGTGCTTGAGGGCCGGGTCGGTCTTGACCGCCCGGGAGAAGGCGTGGCCGTCCATGCCCGGCATCATGACGTCGCAGAGCACGAGGTCGGGGCCCTTGTCCCGGAGGAACTGAAGCCCCTTCTCGGCCGAGGTCATGAGCTCCAGGTCGAACTCGTCGGCCAGGAGCATCTTCATCAGCTTGAGCACCTCGGGGTTGTCGTCGATGCAGAGAATGAGGGCGTCGTGGACCTTGGCCTCGTCCACCCGGCCGCCCTCGAGGTCGACCTTCTCGAGGTCGACCAGCTGGAGCCGGCGGTAGTCGGTGACGATGTCCTGGACCCGGGGCTCCCCGGTGTCGGTCAGGCGCCGCTTGAGCCCGATCGGCAGGTCCTCCTGCCGGCGGTCGAGGACGTCGTCGTCGAAGTGCTCCTCGCCCCGGAGCAGCTCGACGACGAACCGCGAGCCCCGGCCGAGCTCGCTCTCGGCCCGGATGGCCCCCTTGTGGACGAGGACGATCTCCCGGGCCAGGGCCAGGCCGATGCCCGTCCCCTCCTGGGCCCGCGACTTGGACCCGTCGACCTGGGAGAAGCGGTCGAAGATCGACTCGAGCATGTTCTCCGGGATGCCGATGCCGGTGTCCTCGACGGTCATGGCGACGACGCGGTCCTTCTCCTCGACGTAGATCGTGATCTTGCCGCCCTTGTTCGTGAACTTCAGGGCGTTCGAGAGGAGGTTGAAGACGACCTTCTCGAGCTGGTCCGGGTCGACGGTCAGCTCGACGGGGTGCGGCGGGTGCTGGAAGTAGAGGCGGATCTGCTTCTGGTCGGCCAGGGGCTTGACCGAGGCCAGAAGGGGGGGGATGAACTCGACGAAGTTCAGGCTCTTGACCTTGAGCCGCATCTTCCCCTCCTCGAGCTTGCTCAGGTCGAGGAGGTTGTTGATGAGCTTGAGCAGCTTGTAGCCGTTGCGCTGCATCGTCTCGAAGGTGTCCTTGAGGGCCGGCGAGAGCTTGCCCATCCGCCCCTCGAGGACGGACTTGATGGGCGCCAGCATCAGCGTCAGCGGCGTCCTCAGCTCGTGGTTGACGTTGGCGAAGAACTGGGTCTTGAGCTCGTCGAGGCTCTTGAGCTTGACGTTCGACTCCTGGAGCTGGGCCGTCGTCGCCTCGAGCTGGATACGGCTGCGGAGCTCGCGGCGCCTGAGCTTGTCCATGTAGTAGGCCCCGCTGCCTGCGATGACCAGGATGGAGGTCAGGAAGTAGAGGTTGGTGACGACGTCGGTCCAGGCGGTCCGGCCGGCGGGCAGGTTGAGGACGCTGGGGACGACGTAGCTCGCCCAGATGAGCAAGAGCACGTAGACCGTGTCGTGGAACGTCAGCGGCAGGGCGATGAACGAGCCCATGATGATGATGTAGAGGCCCTGGACGTAGGCCGAGGCGAAGCCGCCCAGGAGGTAGATCATCACGGCGATGCCCAGGACGTCGAAGAACCCCACGGTCATGGTCACCCAGGCGTAGGCCCGGTTGGTCCGGACCCGGAAGAGCAGGCCGTACAGGACGGCATGGGCGGCCAGGACGGCGAGGCGGATGTAGAGGAAGGTGGGGAACAGCTCCCGGGGCGCGTGGATCCAGTCGAGGAAGATGAACGAGGCGTAGAGGACCGCGCTCAGGGCGATGATGAGCTTGGCCCGGCTCTTCAGGGAGTATTCCTGGTAGAGGCGCTCCTCGAACTCGAAATCGCGTTCCTTCGGCTTAGTCATGGGTGGGCCTCGGTTTGGCGACGACGACGTAGCCCTGGGGCGGGTCGCCGTAGCTCGGGATCCTTCTCAGCGTGACCCAACCCGCCTCGTCGAGCAGGGCGTCGAGCTTCTCCGCGTCGAAGAAGTCGAACGTGCCCGCCTCCTCGAGCTCGGTCAGCGCCTGGGCGTCGTTGAGGAACGAGCGCAGGGAGTCGAGCAGCAGGGACTTCGGCATCTCGGAGGGCAGGGCCTCGTCGGGGGTGGCCTCGATCTTCTCGAGCAGGCGGGTGAACGGCCCGGAGGCGTCCGTGTCGGGGCGCATGCTCGACAGCACCAGGAGGCCGTCCGGGTCGATGACCCGGCGGACCTCGCGGAGCGTCTCGACCGGATTGAAGATGTAGGACAGGACGAGGCTCATCACGATCTTATTATACCAGCCCGGCCTGACCGGCAGGCGGAGCGTGCCCTCCAGGGTGCCCGGCAGGATGAGCCGGCGGAACTCGGGCTTGGTCCGCTCCAGCCGCCGCACGTAGCGGGCGGCCAGGTTGAAGTCGGTGATGATCCGGTACTCAGGCACGTCGAAGCGCGTCTTCAGCCAGTCGTCGTGGTCCTGGGTGATGCGCTCGCCCCGCAGGATGCGGTGGAGGCGGGGCGAATAGTCTTCCTGGATCTTCATGGCGCTCTCGAGCGTCAGGTTCTCGATCTTGTCGGCCATCTCCTCGAAGGTCCCGGTCTCGCCGTCGAGGAACCGGCGGACGGCCAGGAAGCGGCTCATCTCGAGGTCGAGGGCCAGGAAGTCGAGGCGGTCCGACCGCCCGGGGTCGCCGGCCATGGACCCGAGCTTGTGGCGGGCCTGCCGCATCGCGTCCGGGACGAGGTCGGCGACGGTGACGTGGGCCGGGAGCTCGTGGCCGTCGCGGAGGATGTGCTCGACGAAATTGCCCGTGCCGCCCCCGAGGTCGAGCAGCCGGTCGCCGGCCCGCAGGTCCAGCGCCTGGAGCTGGTCGCACATGAGCTGCTGGTACTCGTCGGCCATGGCCATGACATCGAAGCCGAGCAGGTTGCCCTCGCCGATGAGATAGTGGCGCCAGTAGCTCTTGCGGTTCTTGAGGTCGCGGGGCGGGAGCCGGTCCTTCTCGGCCCGGCGCATGACCTCCATGTCCCGGCGGCCCGGCAGGATCGGCTGGATCATCGTCCCGTGGAGGAAGCGGTGGATGAGCGACGTGATCGTGCCGAACATCCGGAAGGCCTCCCGGGACGTCCGGGCGTTGTGCCCGATCGGGACCGGGATGACCTCGCGCGGGGCGGCGCTCTCGACGCTCATGACGTCGCGGATGAACTCCGGCTTGATCCACTTGTCGTGCTTGCCGTAGATCCAGGTGACCGGGATGCCGATGCGGCCCATGTCCTCGCGGGCCTGCTCGAGCGTGCCGACGCCGTTGGCGATGATGTCCGAGGCGTAGGGCACGTGCCGGATGTAGTTGCCCAGGATGGGGTAGACGTCCAGGTTGATGCCGAGCTGGTACTGTTCGAGCAGGTCCAGCCCGGCGTTGATCCGGTTCATCATGTCCCGGAACTCCAGCGCGCCCATGCAGGAGACCCAGTAGCTGACGCGGTCCCGGTAGGCCTCGTCCCGGAGGACGACCCGGGCCTCCAGGGCCGAGAGGGAGAAGGTGACCAGGACGACCGGGCCGGCCCGGAGCTTGGGGTTGACCTGGAGCCAGTCGACGACGGTCCGGATGTCGTCGGCGCCCTGGCTGGTGCTGGAGTTCAGCGTCTCCCAGGGGGGCTCCGAGGCCTCCGGGTCCTTGTGGCTCTCGCCCTTCCTACGGACCCCGTCGAAGCGGACGACGGCCAGGGGCTTGCCCAGGGCCCGGAAGTTCTGGATGAGCGTCAGGGCCAGGCCGAAGAGGACCTCCTTGGTCTTCCCGAAGGCCGGCGGGATGACGACGACGGGGACCGGCTTGTCGTCGAGGGGGAGGGAGGAGTTGATAAGACCGACGATCTCCTCGCCGCGCTTGTTCTCGAGACGGACGATCCGGGGCGCGGCCAGGTCCGCGGCCGGGAGGCCGGACGGGAAGGCGCCCGCGCCCCGGGGCCCGGAGCCGTTCGACCCGTCTTCCGGGGGGCGGGCGTCATCCGGGTCGGGGGCCCGGAGCGACTGGATGCTCATCCGGCTGATGCCGAACTGGACGCCGTACTTCAGCCCCGGGCCCTCGCCGGGCTCGGCGAGGGTGACGTGGCGGATCTCGCCCGTCTCCTCCCAGAGGAGCCTCCCGCCGTCGAGGATGCCCACGGACTCGAGGGGGGTGCCCTTGAGCAGGGCCGGTCCCCCCGGCTCGGCGACGAAGCTCATGCCGTTCGGGCTGATGTCGGTGATCCGGCCGCGGAGCGCGCGGTCGAACGGGGAGGGCAGGGGGATCTCGACCCTCAGGTCGCCGGCCGGGCTGATCCGCCGCTCGGCCCTTTTTTCCGAGTAGAACATGACCCGGGGATAGAGGCAGACGAGCGTCCGGCCGTCGGGCGAGATCCGCGAGACCATGGTCTCGAAGTTGTAGGTCGCGTAGCCGATCTGGTAGGAGAGGAAGAGCAGGTCGGAGGTCTTGAACTTGACGTCGAGCTTCTCGCCGGCCAGGACGCAGGCGTCCGGCGGCCGGATCTCCGCGAAGGCGAGGATCTCGTGGCCGCCGGACCCGGCGGGGACGGCGGCGATCTCGGCGTTGCGGGCCAGGGCCTCGCGCATGAGGGACTCGATCTTGACCGAGTCGGTGAACAGGACCATCTCGTCGGTCCGCAGGAAGGGGTAGCGGAGCTTGAGCTCGTCGAGGTCCCGGATGGCGACGTGGTCGGACATGAACCGGAGGAGCGACAGCCGGCCCGAATCGTCGATGGACTGGAACTCGACGGCGATCCCGCCCAGGTCCCTGTCCCGGCGGACGACCCGGCCGTCGACGGCGTAGCGCCGGCCGTCGGGGAAGACGATGCTCAGGGGGACGGCCGAGCCCTCGGGGAAGGACGACAGGGTCTTGAGGAACACGCCGTTCTCGCTGAGGTTGACGAGCTCGGCGTCGCCCAGGGGGTCGGTCTCGACGCGGATGTCGCCCCCGCTGTCCAGGGCGACCCGCATGGAGGACCGCTTCTCCCGGGAGCGCTGGGCGAGGAGGAAGCTGATCTTGCGGCGGACCGCGGCCGGGTCCGCCGGCTTGGCCAGGCAGCAGTCGATGCGGCCGTAGCTCGTGAGATCGACCGTCGCCCCGTTCGAGCCGCACTCGGTCAGCAGGATCTTGATGATGGCGTCGGAGTTCTTGAAGATCTCGTTGAGGAACCGCAGCAGCTCCGTGCCCTTCATCCGGGGCAGGTCCTCGCTGACGACGAGGACGTTGACCGCAGGGAGGGCCTTGATCAGGTGGATGGCCTCGACGCCGCTCGTGGTCGTGTGGACGGCGTAGCCGTCGCGCAGGGCCCTCTGGAGCCTCTCGAGATAGGCCAGGTCGTCGTCGACCACGAGGACGACGGGCAGGGACCCGGCCTCATACAACTCTTTGTGGTTCCGCATGGAAATCCGCACAAAATCTAGTTGATAAGTCCTTTCCTGTCAAGGGGTTCTTGGCCCGCGGGCCCGGTCAGGAGGCGCTTTTCCTGCGGAAGCTGAGCGACATGCCGCTCGACGACGACTCCTCGACGGTCGTGTCCATGAAGTCGAGGCCGCGGACGTGCTCGAGGAAGTCCCGAATGCCCTTCATGTAGCCCAGGCTCGAGACGTTGTGGACGGCGAAGCAGCCGCCCGGGGCGAGCTTGGGGAGCAGGGCCTTGAAGTAGTTCAGGGTCCAGTTCTTGTCGGCGTCGATGAAGATGAAATCGAACGGTCCCTCGAGCTTGTCGACGAGCTCGTGGGCGTCGCCCAGGCGGGCGTCGATGTAGGCGTCGAGCCCGGAGGCCTTGAAGTTGCGGGTGGCCGCCAGGTGGCGGAACTCCTCGATCTCGACGGTGACCAGGGAGCCGCCGGTCTTGCTCAGGGCCCAGGCCTGCCAGATCCCGGAGTGGCCGGTGGACGTCCCGATCTCGAGGGCGCGCGTGTAGCCGTGCCTGACAATGAGGTCGTGGAGGAGCCGGCCGTCGGCCTCGGAGACGTTCTCCTGGCGCCAGCGGCCCTGCTGGGAGTCCAGGAAGGCCCGGACGCGCCCGTCGAGGGATTGGGAGGAGGGGGCGGTTGTCTGGCCGGAGGCGGCGAGCAGGGCCAACGGCCCGAACGCGAGGAGAACGAGCGCCGCCTTTTTCATCGTGACCCGCCTAAGAGCATGATAGGGGAATTCCCCGATTTCTTCAACCCGCGTTGCCGCCGGCGCCGGGCCGTGATAACATCTCCCTCCGTCGGGAGCGTCGAGCGCCATGCCCACCGAAGTCACGACGGCCGTCGACCGGACCCGCGGCGAGAAGAAGCGGGCGGCCCTGAGCTCCGTCCTGGCCGCCCTGGGCCTGACCGGCATGAAGCTCGTCGTCGGCCTGGCCAGCGGCTCGCTCGGCATCCTGGCCGAGGCGGCCCACTCGGCCCTCGACCTCGTCGCCGCGGTCA
>CAZFBC010000011.1:0-1315 GCA_964517245.1 uncultured Eubacteriales bacterium
GCCGAGCTCGCTCGGATCCGCGAGCGCGGCCTCTACAAGACGGAGCGCGTCCTCGAGACGCCCCAGGGCGTCGAGATCCGCACGGAGTCGGGGGCCCGGGTCCTCAACTTCTGCGCCAACAACTACCTCGGCTTCTCGAACGACCCCCGGGTCATGGCCGCCGCCAATTACGCCTTCTTCCGCTGGGGCTTCGGCCTGGCCTCGGTCCGCTTCATCTGCGGCACCCAGAAGGTCCACCGGGACCTCGAGCGGCGCCTGGCCGATTTCCTCGGCCTGGACGACGCCATCCTCTACTCCTCGGCCTTCGACGCCAACGGCGGCGTCTTCGAGCCCCTGCTCGACGAGACCTGCGCCATCGTCTCCGACGAGCTCAACCACGCCTCGATCATCGACGGCGTCCGCCTCTCCAAGGCCAAGCGCTACGTCTACCGGAACAACGACATGGACGACCTCGAGGACCAGCTCGTCCAGGCCCGGGAGGCGAAGTTCAAGCTCATCGTCACGGACGGCGTCTTCTCCATGGACGGCACGATCGCCCAGGTCGACAGGATCTGCGACCTGGCCGACCGCCACGAGGCCCTGGTCCTCGTCGACGACTCGCACGCCACGGGCTTCATCGGGCCGACCGGCCGCGGCACGCCCGAGCACTGCGGCTGCGTCGACCGGGTCGACCTCGTTGTCACGACCTTCGGCAAGGCCCTCGGAGGGGCCTCCGGCGGCTGCGTCGCCGGGCGGCGGGAGATCGTCGAGCTCCTGCGCCAGCGGTCCCGCCCCTACCTCTTCTCCAACTCCCTGTCCCCGGCCATCACCGGGGCCACGGTCGAAGTCCTCAAGATCCTCGGGGAGTCGGCCGAGCTCCGCGAGAGGCTCATGGCCAACACCCGCCTCTTCCGCAAGGGCATGGAGGAAACCGGCTTCCGCATCGTCCCCGGCATCCACCCCATCGTCCCCGTCCTCTTCGGCCACCTTCCGGACGACGCCCGGCTCAGCCGGGACTTCGCCAACGCCCTGCTCGACGAGGGCGTCTACGTCATCGGCTTCAGCTATCCGGTGGTCCCGGTGGGCAAGTCGCGCATCCGCGTCCAGATCAGCGCGGCCCACACGCCCGACCAGATCGCCTTCGCCCTGGACAAGTTCGCCAAGGTCGGCCGGCGCCTCGGCGCCCTCTGACCCCGGCTTGATTTGCCGGGCCGGTCCCGGCTATCATCAAGGTCCGCGTCCGTCGGGCCCGGCGTCCCGGGCATCCTTGAGAGGAGGAGACCATGAAAAGATCCCCGAGCGCGTTCCTGGCGGCCTGCCTTCTGGCCGTCTCGGC
>CAZFBC010000011.1:1415-25436 GCA_964517245.1 uncultured Eubacteriales bacterium
CCATGAAAAGATCCCCGAGCGCGTTCCTGGCGGCCTGCCTTCTGGCCGTCTCGGCTTTTTCCGTCGCCGCCTTCGGCGCGGAGGAGGGCCGGTTCTTCACCTATCCGACCGTCCACGGCGACACGATCGTCTTTACCTACGAGTCCGACCTCTGGTCGGTCGGCGCCCAGGGCGGGGTGGCTTCGCGCCTGACGACCTTCCCCGGCACCGAGAGCTTCGCCAAGCTCTCGCCCGACGGGAAATGGATCGCTTTCGCGGCCGCCTACGACGGCGCCCCGGCCGTCTATCTCATGCCCGCCGGGGGGGGCGCCCCCACCCGCCTGACCTACGCCCCGGGCAACGCCCAGCCCGTCGCCTGGACGCCCGACGGGACCGAGGTCGTGTTCCGGTCGATGTTCGAGAACGTCGTCGGCCGCGACCCCAACCTCTACGCGGTCCCCGTCACGGGCGGCGCGCCGCAGCGACTGCCCCTCGACCGGGGCGTCCTGGTCAGCTTCGTCCCCGAGGAACACAAGTTCCTCTTCTGCCGCCGCGGGGCCGAGGAGTACTACTGGAAGCGCTACAAGGGCGGCCAGTATCAGGACATCTGGCTCTACGACGCCGTCGCCAAGACCTATGCCCCGGTCACGGACTACGTCGGCAAGAACAGCTACCCGATGTGGGCCGGGGGCCTGATGTATTTCGTCTCCGACCGCGGCAACGGCATCGCCAACCTCTACGCCCAGAAGCTCGGCACCAAGGACGCCGTCCAGATCACGAAGTACGGCGACTTCGACGTCATGATGCCCCACACCGACGGCCGGTCCATCGTCTACGTCCAGGACGGGCGCCTCCACGTCCTCGACGTGGCCACCAACCGCGACCGGACGGTCGCCGTCCGGGTCCCGTCGGACCGCTGGGCCCTGCGCGACCGGGTCGTCAACCCCAAGGACTACATCCACACCGCCGGCCTCGGCGACGACGGCAAGACCGTCGTCCTCGGCGCCCGCGGCGACGTCTTCCGGGTCCCGGCCGCCCCGGCCCCGGCCGTGAACCTGTCCCAGACGCCCGGCACGCGGGAGATCCACCCGGCCCTCTCGCCCGACGGCAAGACGGTCGCCTTCTTCAGCGACCGGACCGGCGAATATCAGCTCTACGCCCAACCCGCCGCCGGCGGCGACTGGACGCCCCTGACGACCACCCTCGACCGGACCGTCTACCGGCTGGCCTGGTCGCCGGACGGGAAGAAGATCCTCTTCGGCAACAAGGACTACGCCATCTTCTGGCTTGACGTGGCCACGAAGAAGCTGGTCAAGGTCGACTCCTCCAACCAGATGAAGAACGACGAGTTCACCTGGGAGATGACCGACTACACCTGGGCGCCCGACTCCCGCTGGATCGCCTACAGCTTCGTCCAGGCCAACCGCAACAACCGCATCTTCCTCTACGACACCGAGACCGGCCGGAAGGTCCCGGTGACGAGCGACTTCTACGACAACCTCTACCCGGCCTTCGACGCCGCGGGCGGCTGCCTCTACTACGTCTCGAGCCGGAACTTCGCCCTGAAGATGGACTTCTACGAGGACAACCACGTCGTGGCCACGCCCCAGCAGGTCATGGCCGTCCAGCTCCGGGCCGGCGAGGCCCCACCCTTCGCGCCGGCCGCCGGAGGCGCGGACGGGAAGAAGCCGGAAGGCGACGCCTTCCGCATCGACGTCGAGGGCCTGGCCGCCCGCACCTTCCCGCTCCCCGTGCCGCCCGGCAATTACTTCCACCTCAAGGCCGGCCAGGGCAAGGTCCTGTGGCTGGCCGTCGACGCTTTCACCGAGGACGAGTACGAGGACATCGTCAAGGCCCAGGGCGCGACCAAGTGGACGCTCCGCATGTTCGACATGGCCTCGCGCAAGGAGGCCGCGCTCGAGGGCAAGGTCCGCGACTTCTGCCTGTCGCCGAACGGCGAGCACCTCCTCGTCCGGCGCGAGGCCGACCTCTTCGCCGGGCCCGTCGACAAGGCCTTCGCCTCCAAGGCCCCGGGCGACAAGGTCGACCTCGGCGGGCTCGTCTACAAGGTCGAGCTGCAGAAGGAGTGGCGCCAGATCTTCGACGACGCCTGGCGCTGGTACCGCGACTTCTTCTACGACGCCGGCTTCCACGGCCGCGACTGGAAGGCCCTGGGCGAGAAGTACCGGACCTACATCCCCCACCTGTCCTCGCGGGCCGAGCTCAACTGGGTCCTGTCCCAGATGGTCGGCGAGCTGTGCGTCTCGCACACCTACATCGGCGGCGGCGACTACGGCCCCGGCGCCACCCCGCCCTCGCCCGTCTTCACCGGCCTGCTCGGGGCCGACCTCGCCCCCGACAAGGCCTCGGGGCTCTACCGGCTGGCCCGCATCTACGGGCCGACCGATGTCAACCTCAACCTGACCGGGCCGCTGGTCCGGCCGGACCTGGCCGTCAAGGAGGGCGACTTCCTGCTGGCCATCGACGGCACGCCGCTCAAGGCCGGCGACGACTACTTCAAGCTCCTCCAGACGACCCCGGGCCGCAAGGTCAAGGTCACGGTCAACGCCGCGCCCTCGATGGCCGGGGCCAGGACCTACGAGGTCGAGCCCCTGCGCAGCGACGGCCAGCTGCGCTATTTCCGCTGGATCGACGACAACATCAAGGCCATCGACAAGGCCACCGGCGGCCGGGTCGGCTACATGCACGTCAACGCCATGGGCTCGGGCGGGGTCGGCGAGTTCGACAAGTACTGGCGGGCCTTCCGCTACAAGGAGGGCGTCATCATCGACGTCCGCCGCAACGGCGGGGGCTGGACCGAGTACTTCCTCATCGACAAGCTCGAACGCCAGCTGGTGGCCTACAACAACCTGCGCGACATGGTCCCGTTCCGCTATCCCGGCTCGGCCGGCAACGGCAACTACGTCGTCATCTCCAACGAGAACAACGGCTCGGACGGGGAGGCCTTCGTCGAGCACTTCAAGGCCCGCAAGCTGGGCCCGGTCGTCGGCGTCCCGTCGTGGGGCGGCCTGGTCGGCATCCTCAACCAGCAGCTGACCGTCGACAACGGCTCCGTCCACCAGTCCAACAACGCCTTCTACGGGCGCGAGGGGACGTGGTGGGTCGAGAACCACGGCGCCGACCCGGACATCCTGGTCGACAACGACCCCGGCTCGGCCGTGGCCGGCCGCGACCTCCAGCTGGAGAAGGCCATCGAGGTCATGCTGGAAAAGATCAAGGCCAACCCGCTGACGTTCGCCCCCAAGCCGGCCTATCCGAAGAAATAGGCGTCGGGCGGACCGATCGGGCCCAACGGGCCTCTTGCGTCAACAGCGCAGCCCGGGGATCCGCTCCGGGGCCTTTCCGTTGACGCCGGCGCCGGTCGTGATACCATGGGCCGGGAGGGAATGTGCCGCATTCGCACGCAGGCCATGCCGGAGGGCGGGAGCCGACGCCGAGCTCGGCGGAGGGCTCCGGCCGCGCCGCGCCCGGAGCGCATCGGGGGCACGAGCTGGCCGATCTTCGCCGCAGGCTGCGGGTGTCGGCGGTCCTGACCGTCCCGGTCCTCCTCCTTTCGCCCTTCGTCCAGTCCCTCTTCGGCTTCCGCCTGGCCTTCCCCGGGGCCACGGCCGTCCTCTTCGCCCTCTCGGCGGCCGTCTACCTGTATGGCGGCCGGCCCTTCCTCGCCGGCTTCGCTTCCGAAGCGCGCTCGCGGCGCCCGGGCATGATGACCCTCGTCGCGCTGGCGATCACGGTGGCCTTCGGCTACAGCGCGGCCGTGACCTTCGGGATCGAGGGCGAGGCGTTCTTCTGGGAGCTCGTCACCCTCGTCGACGTCATGCTTCTCGGGCACATCGTCGAGATGCGCGCCGTCTCGGGCGCGTCCCGGGCCCTGGACCGGCTCGCCCGTCTCATGCCCGCGGAAGCCCATCGGCTGGATGCGGCCGGATCGGTCTCCGACGTCCCGCTCTCCGATATCCGCGAAGGCGACCGGCTCCTCGTCAGGCCGGGCGGCCGGGTCCCCGCGGACGGGACCGTCGCCGAAGGCCGGTCGGAGGTCGACCAGGCCATGCTGACCGGGGAATCCCGGCCCGCGGAAAAGGGGCCGGGGGACGAGGTCATCGGGGGCTCGGTCAACGGCACGGGGCTGCTCGTGGTCGAGGTCCGCCACACGGGGGCGGCCTCCTATCTGGCCCGGGTCGTCGAGCTCGTCCGGCAGGCCTCGGAGAGCAAGTCGCGCGCCCAAGTCCTGGCCGACCGCGCCGCCTTCTGGCTCACGGCCCTGGCCGTCGGCGGCGGGGCGGTGACCTTCACGGCCTGGCTGGCCGCGGGCCGGAGTCTCGCTTTCGCGCTGGAACGGATGGTCACCGTCATGGTCGTCGCCTGTCCGCACGCTCTCGGCCTGGCCGTCCCGCTCGTCGTGGCCGTCATCACGGCCCTCGCCGCGGGGAACGGCCTTCTCGTCCGCAGCAGGCCCGGCTTCGAGGCGGCCCGGACCCTCGACACGATCGTCTTCGACAAGACAGGGACCCTCACCCGCGGGGAATTCGGCGTCACCGACGTCGTGCCGCTCGCGGATTGGGACGAAGACGCCCTGCTCGGCCGGGCGGCGTCGGTCGAGAGGGGCTCCGAGCACGGCATCGCCCGCGGCATCGGCAGGATGGCCGCGGACAGGGGCCTCGGCTCGGACGCGGCCGCCGATTTCGAGGCCATCCCGGGGAAAGGCGCGCGGGCCCGGATAGGCGGCGAGATGGTTTACGTCGGCAACGGGTCCGTCCTCGAGACGGCCGGGGCCCCGGCCGCGGGCCCGGGACGGAGGGCCGACGATCTTGCCCGCGAAGGCAAGACCGTCGTCTTCGTGGCGGCCGCGAAGGAGGTCAAGGGTCTCATCGCCCTGGCCGACGTCGTCCGCCCGGAATCGTTCGCCGCGGTCGGCCGCTTGAAGGGGATGGGATTCGACGTGGCGATGATGACGGGCGATAACGAGGAGACGGCCCGCCGGGTCGGGGAGGAGCTGGGCATCGGACTCGTCCTGTCCGGGGTCCTTCCGCATCGCAAGAGCGAGAAGATCCGCGAGCTCCAGGCCGGGGGCCGGAAGGTGGCCATGGTCGGCGACGGCATCAACGACGCGCCGGCCCTGGCCCAGGCCGACGTGGGCATCGCCATCGGCGCCGGCACGGACGTCGCGGCCGAGACCGCGGACGTTGTCCTCGTCGAGAGCGACCCGCGGAGCGTCGCCGACGTGGTCCGGCTGTCGCGGCTCATGCGCCGGAAGACTGTTCAGAACCTGGCTTGGGCGACAGGCTACAACGCGGTCGCCCTCCCGCTCGCCGCCGGCGTCCTCGAGAGCCGGGGCGTCGTCCTGGCGCCGGCCGTCGGAGCCCTGCTGATGGCCCTGAGCACGGTCGTCGTGGCCGTCAACGCCCGGCTGATCTCGTACGGGAAATAAGAGAGGCCCAGTTATGAGCTATTATTTCAGCAAGACCGTCGACGGACCGTTCGACGCGGCGGTCGAGCGGGTCAAGGCGGCGCTCAAAAAGGAGGGCTTCGGGGTCCTGACCGAGGCCGACGTCGGGAAGACGCTCAAGGAGAAGCTCGGCGTCGACTTCCGGCCCTACCGCATCCTCGGCGCCTGCAATCCGCCCCTGGCGCTCAAGGCCCTCAAGGCCGAGGACAAGATCGGGACGATGCTGCCCTGCAACGTCATCGTCCAGGAGCTCGCGTCGGGCCGGGTCGAGGTCGCGGCCATCGACCCCGTGGCCTCCATGGCGGCGGTCGGCAACCCGGCCCTCGAGCCCGTGGGCCGCGAGGTCCGGGAGAGGCTCAAGGCCGTCGTCGACCGGCTTTGACATTTTCCCGTCCTAATCTATAATGTTGTTTCGCATTCGCGGGGCATCCCGAAGGGTGCCCGGCATCCCGAGGCCAGGCCCCCGGCGGCCGGCCGGCGGTCGCTCACAAGCCCGGCAGAAAGAGGCCAACGCGTTGATCTTCGGGGCGGGTACGGACATCATCGAGGTCCAGAGGGTGGAGGAGAAGCTCCTCCGCACGGGCGGCCTCCGGGACAAGCTCTTTACCCCGGCCGAGATCGCCTACTGCGAGGCCAAGCACCGGCCGGCCCTGCACTTCGCCGCCCGCTTCGCCGCGAAAGAGGCCTTCCTCAAGGCCATGGGCACGGGCTGGTCGGGCGGCCACAAGTTCAACGAGATCGAGATCGTCAACAACGCCCTGGGCAAGCCCGAGCTCTTCGTCCACGGCAAGGTCAGGGAGTTCTGCGAGGCCCGCGGCATCGGCGCCATGGAGGTCTCGCTGACCCATATCAAGGACGTGGCCTCGGCGGTCGTCGTCCTCGAAAAAAAGACGGCTTAACCTGAACAGAGAGGGATCGCTCATGTCGAACATCGGCTCCTACGACGAACGCGTCAAGGACTTCAGCTGGTCGATCGCCGAGAGGGAGCTCGGCTACAAGGCCGGCGACGTCATCAATATCGGCTGGTACTGCACCGACCGCGTCTGCCAGCGAGGTCAAGGCGACAAGGTCGCCCTCTACTGGGAGGGCCACACCGGCGCCGAGAAGACCTATACCTACAACGATATCCGCCTGGCCACGAACACCATCGGCGCCTTCCTCCGCGGCCTGGGCGTCCAACCCGGGGAGCGCGTCTGCCTGTTCATGGACAAGATCCCCGAGCTCTATCTGGGCTTCCTCGGCATCCTCAAGACCGGGGCTATCGCCCAGCCGCTCTTCTCGGCCTTCGGCGACGAGTCGCTCCTCGTCCGCCTCTCCAACGCCGAGACCTCGGTCGTCCTCACCCAGAAGAAGCACGCTCCCAAGGTCCGCAAGATCCTGGACAAGATGCCCCACCTCCGTCACGTCGTCGTCGTCGACCACGACGGCGTCGCGCCGCTCCGGGACCGCGAGGTCGCCTTCTCGCTGGAGAAGGCCGCGCCCGTCGAGAGCTTCGACGTCCACCCGACCACGGCCGAGTCGCCCTCCGTCCTCCACTACACCTCGGGCACGACCGGCATGCCCAAGGGCGTCCAGCACGTCCACTCTTCGCTCATCTCCCAATACCTCACGGCCAAGTGGGCCCTCGACCTCCGCGACGACGACGTCTACTGGTGCACGGCCGACCCGGGCTGGGTCACGGGCACGTCTTACGGCATCATCGCCCCGTTCGCCCTGGGCGTCACGCAGTGCGTCCTGGACGCAGGGTTCTCGGCCGAGGCCTGGTACAGGTGGATCGAGAAGCGCAAGGTGTCGATGTGGTACTCGGCGCCGACGGCCATCCGGTCGCTCATGAAGGCCGGCGACGAGATCGTCGGGAAGTTCGACCTGTCCTCGCTCCGCCACCTGGCCAGCGTCGGCGAGCCGCTCAATTCCGAGGCCGTCGTCTGGTCGGAGAAGGTCTTCGGCCGGCCCTTCTACGACACCTACTGGCAGACGGAGACGGGCTCCATCGTCATCGGCAACTTCCCGGGCCTGGAGGTCCGGCCGGGCTCCATGGGCAAGCCCTTCCCCGGCATCACCGGCACGGTCCTCGACCCGGTCAAGAACGAGCCCTACGCGACGCACGGCAAGATCGGCCTGGTCGCCCTCAAGTTCGACTGGCCCTCGCGCATGCGGACCTACTGGAACAACGAAGAGGCTTTCCGGAAGAAGTTCCGCAACGGCTGGTACATCACCGGCGACCGCTCCAAGCTCGACGCCGACGGCTACTTCTGGTTCGCCGGCCGGGACGACGACATCATCAACACGGCCGGCCACCTGGTCAGCCCGTTCGAGGTCGAATCGGCCCTGCTCGAGCACCCCGCCGTCGCCGAGTCGGCCGTCGTGTCCAAGCCCGACCCCCTCAACCTCGAGGTCGTCAAGGCCTTCGTCGCGCTCAAGCCCGGGTTCGCGGCCAGCCAGGACCTCGACCTCGAGATCATGAACTTCATCCGCAAGAAGCTCTCGCCCCTGGCCATGCCCCAGGAGATCGAGTTCGTCCCGTCGCTCCCCAAGACCCGGAGCGGCAAGATCATGCGCCGGCTCCTCCACGCCAAGGAATGGGGCGAGGAGATCGGCGACACGTCGACGCTGGAGAACGATTAAACAGAAAGGAGGCCCCCCATGGCCGAAGAACTCAAAGACATCGTGCTCGACTACGTCACCAAGGAATACCTCGAAGACGACAGCGAGCCCCTGACCTACGACACGCCCCTCATCTCGGGCGGCATCGTCGACTCGTTCTCGATGGTCTCGCTCAAGCGGTTCCTGGAGAACAGGTACGCCATCGCCATCCCGGACGACGAGGCCACTCCCGAGGCCTTCGACTCGGTCAACAAGATCGCCTCGCTCGTCGAGCGCTTCGTGGCCAAGAAGGGGTAAGGCCGTGGCCTACAGCGACAAGGTCCGCGGCACCTACCAGGCCCAGCTCAAGGGCATCCAGGACGCCGGGCTGTTCAAGCAGGAGCGCTTCATCCACTCGCCCCAGGCGGCCGATATCGAGGTCGAGTACCCGGCCGGCTCGCCCCTCAAGAAGGTCATCAACATGTGCTCCAACAACTACCTCGGGCTGTCGAGCCACCCCGACGTGGTCAAGGCGGCGCACGACGGGCTGGAGTCGCGCGGCTACGGCATGTCCTCGGTCCGCTTCATCTGCGGCACCCAGGACATCCACCGCGAGCTCGAGCGGCGCCTGACCGAGTTCCTGGGGACGGAGGACACGCTCCTCTTCCCCTCGTGCATGGACGCCAACGCCGGCGTCTTCGAGGCCGTCCTGACCAAGGACGACGTCATCATCTCGGACCGCCTCGTCCACGCCTCGCTCGTCGACGGCATCCGCCTCTGCAGCGCCATGCACGACACGATCAAGCACTCCGACATGGGCCACCTCGAGGAGAAGCTCCAGCTCCACGCCGACAAGCGCTTCAAGCTCGTCGTCACCGACGGCGTCTTCTCCATGGACGGCGACACGGCCAGGCTCGACGAGATGGTCCGCGTCTGCGAGAAGCACGACGCCATGGTCCTCGTCGACGACTCGCACGCCTCCGGCTTCATCGGCCGGACGGGGCGGGGCACGCACGAGAAGTGCGGCGTCGTCGGGAAGATCGACATCATCACGACGACCTTCGGCAAGGCCCTCGGCGGGGCGTCCGGGGGCTGCGTCAGCGGCCGCCGCGAGCTGGTCGAGATGTGCCGGCAGAGGGCCCGGCCGTACCTCTTCTCCAACACCATCGCGCCCGTCGTCGTCGAGGGCGTCCTCAAGGTCATGGACATCGTCACCGGGTCGACCGAACGGCGGGACAAGCTCGAGCGCAACGCCGCCTACTGGCGCAAGGGCCTGACCGAGGCCGGGTTCGTCCTCAAGGAAGGCGACACGCCCATCGTCCCGGTCATGCTCTTCAACGCCAAACTGGCCCAGGACGTCTCCCGGGCGCTCTACGACGAGGGCATCTACGCCATCGGCTTCTTCTTCCCGGTCGTGCCGCAGAGCCAGGCCCGCATCCGGACCCAGATCTCGGCCGGCCACGAGATCCACCACCTCGACAAGGCCCTCGAGGCCTTCACCAAGGTGGGCCAGGCGTTCGACATCCTGGGCAAGACGAAACAGGACATCATCGCCAAGTACGGCATGTAGAAAAAAGAGGAGACATCCATGTCCAAGCGGCTTTTCATCGTCGTCGCCTGCGGCCTGCTCCTGGCCGCGGCCGTTTCCGCCCAGTACGCGCCGTGGCTCTACTGGACGTTCCTGCCCAAGGCCCAGATGGACGAGATCGCCGGCGAGGCCTCCGGCGAGAGCGCCTGGAACACGGTCGCCGAGATCAACGCCTTCAACCGGCAGCGCTTCGACGAGGAGTTCGCCGGGAATTTCTTCGAGACCGAGGTCGTCGTCCGCAAGCTCAGGAGCTACGGCCTGGCCGGGGTCGACGTCGTGACCTTTCCCGGCGGCCAGGCCTGGGTCGCGGTGAAAGGCGAGCTCTGGGAGACCAAGCCCGGGCGGCAAAAGCTGGCCTCCATCAACGACATGCTGCCCATGCTGGCCTCGGGGAGCGCGGCGGCCGACGTCACGGGCGAGCTCGTCTGGGCCGGCCGGGGCACGGCCAGGGAGATCGAAGAGGCCAAGGTCGAGGGCAAGATCGTCGTCACCGAGGGCAACCTGATGATGGCTTACGGGGCGGCCTCTCAGCGCGGCGCCCTCGGGGTCCTGACCATCAGCCTGTCCCGCCCCTATTTCGACCCGCTGCAGATGCCCTGGAGCGGCATCATGTCGCGCCGCCGCCCCAGGGACGCCGCGGCCGGACAGCCGGGACGGCCCGGCGAACCCCCCCCGGCCCCCGGTCAGCCCGCCGCCCCGCAGGCCGCTCCCCAGGCCCCGGCGCCCGCGCCGCAGCCCGGGGGGTTCGCCTTCCAGGTGCCCGTCCGCGAGGGCGACATCCTCAAGCGCCGGCTCCTGGCCAACGAGAAGATCACCGTCCATGCCCGGGTCGAGTCGAGGACGGAGAAGGTCGACCTGGAGAACGTCGTCTGCCACATCCCCGGGACCGACCCGGAGGCCGGGGAGGTCATCCTCTCGGCCCACCTCTTCGAGGGCTTCCAGAAACAGGGGGCCAACGACAACATCTCCGGCAGCGCCTGCATCCTCGAGGTCGCCCGGCTGCTCAACACCCTCGTCGCCGAGGGGCGCCTGCCCCGGCCGAAGCGGACCATCCGCTTCATCTGGGGCCCCGAGTTCTCCGGCATCGGCGAGTGGGTCAAGGCCAACCGGCCGGTCATGGAGCGGACGCTCTGCAACATCAACATGGACATGGTCGGCGAGTGGCTGTCCAAGAACCGGGCGCATTTCTGCCTGATGAGGACGAGCTTCGGCAATCCCCACTACATCAACGACGTCATGGAGAACTATTACCGCTACGTCGGGGAGGGCAGCCGCGAGCGCATCCAGAACCGCGCCACCGCGGCCGGCGTCCCGGTCCGCGTCGTCGCCCCGTCGGGCGCCGACGAGCCGTTCGCCTATTCCATCGAGACCCATTACGGCGCCTCCGACCACGAGGTCTTCAACGACTGGGGCGTCGGCGTCCCCGGCATCATGATGATCGCTTGGCCCGACCAGTGGTACCACACCTCGGGCGACACGGCCGACAAGTCCGACCCGACCCAGCTCAAGCGGGCGGCCGCGATCGGCGCGGCCGGCGCCTACACCGTCGCCTCCGCGGACGGGACCGCGGCCGCGGCCATCGCGGGAGAGATCGCCTCGAACGCGACCCGGCGGCTGGGGCACGCCCTGACCGTCGCCATGGAAGCGTTGAACCGGGCCACGGCCGATTCCTTGGAAGAGGATTCCCGCTACGCCCGGGGGATCGTCGAGGCCACGGTCATCAACGAAAAGGATACGCTGGCATCCGTCCTCGAGCTGGCCCCCGGCGACCGGGCCCTGGCCGGCCACGCGGCCCGGCTGTCCAAGGCCGTCGAGGGGACCGGGGCGTCCTCGCTGGCCGCTCTCGACGCCCACCGGGCCGCCGTCGCCCGCAGGCTGGGGGTCAAGGCCGCCGCCCTCGTCCCGACAGAGCTCGAGAAGAAGGCGGCCGCGATCGTCCCCCGGCCGACGCCCAAGGTCCGCGAGGGGGGCTACCGCGAATACCAGAAGCTCCTCACGGCCGTCCCGGCGACGGCGCGGGCCCAACATCCCGTCACGGGCCAGGGCCTGGCCCTGGCCAGCGGCCCCGAGGTCCAGCTGCTCGTCGACGGCCGCCACAGCGCGCTCGACATCAAGAAGATGCTCGACGCCCAACACGAAAGGCGATCGACGCTCCAGGCCGTCCTCAACCATCTCGAGATCCTGAAGCTGGCCGGCCTGGTCGAGTGGTGAGCCGGGCCGGACGCGCCCGGCGGTCTCCGGGCTGGACCATAATGAAGGCTCATGGCTGAAGCCAGGCGCTCCGGCGGGCGGGCTTTCCCCGCGGCCCTGGCCGTCGGCCTTCTCGGGGCGGCCCTCGTTCTCCTGCCCGCCTGCGGCCGGAGGGCGCCGGAGGCGAAGCGGGTCATCCTCTTCATCGGCGACGGCATGTCGGCCCAGACGGAGGTCGCGGCCAGCCGCTACCTCCACGGGACGGACGGCGGGCTCGCGTGGCAGGGGTTCGCGGCCCGGGCCCACGTCGCGACTTGGGACGTCAACGTCTACAACGGCAACGCCCGGCGGTCCGGCGAACGCCCCTACTCGCCGTCGTCCTTCAAGCCCGTCCTCGGCTACGACGCCCGGGCCGCCGGCCGGGCGCCGCGCACGGGCGCCGTCCACCGCTTCCCGCCCGGCCCGGCCACGGATTCGGCCTCGGCGGCCACGGCCATGGCCACGGGCTTCAAGACCGATTCCGGCAACATCGCCTGGCTTCCGGGCGATCCCCCGGACGGCGCGCTGACGACCGTCGCCGAGGCGTACCGGGCCCGCGCGGGAGCGTCGATCGGCGTCGTCACCACGGTCCCCTTCAATCACGCGACCCCGGCGGCGTTCGTCAGCCACAACTCCAGCCGCAACGCCTATTACACCGGGATCAAGGGGATCGAGGAACTGGGCATCGCCGACGAGATCATCCTGCGGACGAAGCCCGAGGTCGTCATCGGGGGCGGGCACCCGATCCTCGACAACCCCGGCTTCGATCCGAAGAGGGGCTACATCTCGGAAACCCTCTATCGCGCCCTCCAGGCGTCTCCGGACTATGTTTTCGTCGAGCGCCGGGCCGGGCAGGACGGGGGCCGGGCCCTGGCCGAAGGGGCCGCGTCCGCGGTCCGCGGGGGCCGGAAGCTCTTCGGGCTCTTCGGCGGCCGGGGCGGGAACTTCGAGGTGCCCCTCGCCGAGGACCGTCCGGGCTCGCCGCGCCTGGCTACCGCGACCGAGGAGAACCCCTCGCTCGCGGAGGCGACGCTGGCCGCCCTGGAATGTCTCGGGCCCGATCCCGACGGGTTCTTCCTCGTCGTCGAGCAGGGCGACATCGACTGGGCCAATCACGACAACGACTTCCGGGCCGCCGTCGGGAGCGTCGCCGACCTCGACGGGGCCGTCCGGACCGCCATGGCGTTCGTCGACCGCCCGGGGGACGCCGTCGACTGGGCGAACACCGTCCTCGTCGTCACGGCCGACCACGCCACCGGCGCCCTCCACCTCGATCCCGCCCGGCCCCTCGGCCGGGGCGACCTGCCGCGCCAGGAAGCCCGTCTCGAAGAAGAGGAGGCGCCGCAGCGCCAGGGGAGCGACAGAGGTGTGGCGGCGAACGGCGCCGGCATCAAGGCGCCCGAATACCTCTCGCCCTTCCGCTATCCGGACGGCGAGGTCTCCTACGGCACGGCGGGGCACACCAACGAGCTCGTCAACCTGTACGTGAAGGGCGCCGGGGCCCGGATCTTCATGAGGGCCAGGGGCAAGTGGTACCCCGGCCTGATCATGGACAACACCCAGGTCAACGCCGCCCTCCGCAGGGCGCTCGGACTGGGCCGGGCCGGGCGCGGCGCCGCCCGGGCGTCCTGAGCCTTACTCCAGCTCCTTGATCCGGATGTTCCGGAATTCCACCGCGGAGCCGTGGCCGAGGAAGCCTATGCGGCCGGACTCTCTCTTCAGGCCGGGGTGGTCGCGGCCGTCGGCCGTCCCCCCCGCGGCGGCCTCGTCGAGGTCGGCGTCGACGACGGTCGAGCCGTTGACGACGACGGTGACGCGCCGGCCCCTGACGGTGACCTCCTGCGCGTTCCATTCGCCGGGCGGCTTGAGAAAGCCGCGCCGGGCGGGGACGACCCCGTAGATCGAGCCGTGATACTGGGTGGGCCGGAGGCCCCAGTAGACCGGCGATCCGTCCTCGAGGATCTGGAGCTCCAGGCCCCCGTAGGCGGCGTCGCCCTCGAGCGGGGCGCGGACGCCAAGGCCGTTGTTGGCCGCCGGGGCGAGCTTGAGCTCGAAGCGGAGGACGAAGTCCGCGTAGTCCCGATCGGTGAAGAGGTTGCCCCCGCCGCGCTCGGGATGGACGACGATCTTGCCGTCCTCGGCGGCGTAGCCCCCTTCTCCGCCCGTCCAGCCGGCGAGGTCGCGGCCGTTGAAGAGCGGCCTGAACCCCTCGTCGGCCTCGGCCGGCGTCAGCCCGGGAGCGGCCGTGTCGCGGGGGATCTCCCGGATGAAGACGTTCTGGAATTCCAGGGGATTCCCGTGGGCCTGGAGCTCGATCTGCCCGGACGGGTCGATCGGCTTGCCGCGCTCCCAGTAGTTCTCGAGGACGACGCTGTCGGCGACGAGCCTGTCGTTGAGATAGACGGTCACCCGCTCGCCGATCATGACGATGCGGAACGCGTTCCACTCCCCGACGGGCCGGTCGGCCCGCTCGAGGGGCTGGCTCTTTCCCTCGAGGTTGTTGTAGAGGCCGCCGGAGCCGGCGGGATTGACCTCGGCGTCCCAGATCTGGACCTGGGGCGAGCCCCGCAGGTAGACGCCGCTGTCGCCGCCCTTCCCGATCTTCCAGTCCACGAGGAGCTCGAAGTCGGCATACTCCGCCGCGGTGCAGAGGCTCTCGCCCCGGCCGTCGAAGACGAGGACGCCGTCGACGGCCTTCCAGTGGGCCCGCATCTTCTCGTCGGCCACGGCCTGGGCCGCCGTCAGCTCGCCGGGCGTCATCTTGGCCCGGGCCGGCGGGTCGGCGACGAGGCCCTTCCAGCCGGCGAGCGAACGGCCGTCGAAGAGCGGCGTGAAGCCGCCCTGGCGCAGGCGCTCGGCGACGAGGGCCCCGATCCGATCGTATTCGACCGGGTCGCCGGCGGCCCGGGCTTGGACACGGCGCAGCAAGGAATAGGCCTCGTGGCCCGAGAGCCAGCGCTCCTGCGGCGCCTGCTCGGAGGCCAGCTCGAGGAGGCCGGCCGCGGCCGTCTCGCCGAGGACCGGGTGGTCGAGATAGCGGCCGACGAGGCGCAGGGCCTCGGGTTCGCGGACGGCCGCCGCGCCGGCGACGGCGAGCTTCTTATCGGCGTCGTCGAACGGCTGGGCCAGGAGGTCCTCGAACAGGGCGACCTTGCGCGGCCCGGCCAGGTTGGCCCGGCCGACGAGACGGACATAGCCCTCGACGGCCAGGAGGCGGTAGCGCTTGCTCCCGGTCGTCACGGCGATGCGACGCAGTTCCCCGGCCGCCGCGTAGTCCGGCCATTGGGAGAGGGCGTAGACGGCGGCCGTCTGGACCGGGGTGTCGGGAGCGGCCGTCTCCGCGATCGCGGCTCCCAGGGCCCGCTCCCCGCCGACCTTGGGCAGGACGCGCAGGATGGCGGTCTTCCGGGCCGGTGGGGCGGCCTTCAGGAGCTCGACCAGGGCGGCGCCGCGGAGAGCCGGGTCGGGGTTCGACAAGGCCGCGGCGGCGACCGCTTGTTGGAGGTTCACGACGTCGTCGGCCTCCGTCGCCTCCTCGAGCAGGCCAATCAGGTCGGGCAGGTCGCTCTCTCCGGCCAGCTTAGCCAGCGCGACCGTGGCCGCGGCTCGGGTGGCGCGATCCGGATCGCCGGCCAGGGCGAAGACGCGGTCGATCTCGCCGCGGGCCCCCTTTTCGCCGAGGATGTCGATGAGGACGGCCTTGCCCGGCTGGGCCGTCCCGTCGATGAGGCGGGCGGCCTCCGGGACGACGAGACGGGCGTCGTAGCCGAGGAGCGCCGTCCGCAGGGCCGCCGCCTCGTCCTCGTCGGCCGCGCCGACGAGCCCGAGGAGGTCGGGAACGGCCCGGTCCCCGCCGAGCCGCGCGACGGCGGGAATGGCGGCCAGGCGGACGGCCCCGTCGCCGTCGGCGAGGCAGGCCCGGGCATACGGCAGGGCCGAGGGATCGCCGCGGCGGCCCAGCATCCCGACGACCGCGGCCCGGACGCCGGGACCGCCCGAGGCGGCCTTGGCGATCCATCGGGCCGTCGCGTCGCGCGCGCCGAGGCCCGTCGCCATCTCGAGGGCGGAGCCGCGCAGGGCCGGGGCCGGGCTGTCGGCGGCGCGGAGGAGGTCGTCGAGGGCCCCGTCACCGAGGACCGAGACGACGAGGGCCAGGGCCTCCGAGGCGACGGCGCTCTCCGCCGGCCGGTCGTAATTCCCGAGGACGGTCCGGGCCGCTTCGAGAGCCTCGGCCTTCCGGCCCGACTCCGCCAGCCGTCGGGCGAAGCGGAGATAGAGCCCGGGCGCTTCGGACCTCTCGGGGGACGGGGCGTCCACCCGGACCCGGGCGAGGACAGGGCCGGCCGCGGGGTCGCCGATCTCGGCCAGGGCCGAGCGGGCCGCCCGGCGCAGGCTGTCGTCGCCGCTCCCGGCCAGCGTAAGCAGCGCCTTCACCGCCTCCCGGGCGCGCATGCGTCCGAGAGCGTCGACGATGGTCACCTTGGCGTTCGACGGGGCCGCGTCGAGCGCCTTCAGGAAGATCCGGGCGGTCCGTGCCCCTCCGATCGCCTGCAGGGCCGCGGCGGCCGGCCCGGCCAGCGTGCCGTCCGTGAGGTATTTCGCCAGCGGCTTGACGGATTCGGCCCGGCCGGCCAGCTGAAGCTGGGCGATGAGGAAGGCGCCGACGTGCGGATCCGGCTTCCCGTCCAGGGCGGCGGCGACGGCCCGGACGAAAAGGGCCCGCTCGGCCTCGGCCCCGGGCCGGGTCACGTGGACGGCGAGGCCGTGGACGGCGAACCTCGCTTTCGAGTCGTTCCCGGCCTCCGGGGGAAGGAGCCTCGCGCAGGCTTCGGCGACGGCCTCCGGCCCCAGGCCGACGAGCTCGGCGCAGAGGGCGTCCCGGGCCGCGGCCGAGTCGGCGGGGAAGCGCTCGACGATCGAGCCGACCCGCGTTTTCAGGCCTTCGGCCGGCCCGGCCTCCGGGATCCGGCCCGCGGCGAGGAGAAGGCCGGAGACCGCGGCCAGCGCGGCCGCGACGAACAGGCGTCTTTTCATCGTCTCTCTCCTCGGGCCGGGCTAGAGATGCCAGGGCGACCGCATGGGCTGGTCCGCGAGACGGTTGGCCGCCTCGTCGCCGGGGAACGTTTCCCGCTCCGGGTCGTAGCGAAGCGGCCGGCCGAGCTGGACCGCGATCTTGGCCAGGTTGACGAGGGTGCAGGAGCGGTGGCCCTTGCGCTCGTCGAGGGCGAAGCGGCGCCTCGTCCGGACGGCCTCGGCGAAGTCCGTGACCTGGGGGGCGGGCTCGGGCAGGGCCGCGAGCGTCTCCCCGAGGCGGGGGATGTCGGAGACGAAGCCGCGGTAGAGCTTACCCTTCGGGCCCTCGAGGAAAGGCGCGTCCTTGTCCCTGTTCTCGCCGTCGAGGACGATGACGCAGCCGTCGGGGTACTTCAGTTCGATCCGCCGCCAGCTGCCGCAGGCGTCGGGGTGTTGCTGAGGACAGTCGGCCGCGATCTCGACCGGGCTCTCCTCGTCCTTGCCGAGGATGTATTGCACGGGGTCGAGGTAGTGCATGCCCATGTCCCCGAGGCCGCCGCCGTCGTAGTCCCAGTAGCCGCGGAAGGTGCCGTGGACGCGGTGGGGGTGGTAGGGCTTCCAGGGCGCCGGGCCGAGCCAGAGATCGTAGTCGAGCCCGGGCGGCACGGGCTCGGGCCGGGCGTGGGTCAATCCGCTCCAGTAGAACTTCCAGTCGAAGCCCGTTGTCGCGCTGACGGTCGCCTTGATCGGCCAGCCCAGGAGCCCGTTCTCGACGGTCTTCTTGATCGGCCGCACGTCGGTGCCGAAGCCGTAGAATCGGTCCGTGAAGCGGAACCAGGTGTTGACCCGGAAGATCCGCCCCGCGCGCCGGACGGCGTCGACGACGGCCCGGCCCTCGGCGATCGTCCGGGTCAGGGGCTTCTCGCACCAGACGTCCTTGCCGGCCTCGGCCGCGGCGACGGCGATGAGGGCATGCCAGTGGGGAGGCGTCGCGATGTGGACGATGTCGATGTCCGGCCGGGCCAGGACCTCGCGGAAATCGGCGTAGCCGTCGACGCCCGGGCCGGCGATCTCCAGGGCGGCGGCGAGGTGCCCGGCGTCGACGTCGCAGACGGCCCGCAGGACCGCCCCCGGGTAAAAGAGGTGGCCCCGGCCCATGCCGCCGACGCCGATGACGGCCTTGGTCAGGGTGTCGCTCGGAGCGAGGTAGCCCTGGCCTCCGAGGACCCGGCGGGGCACGATGACGAGCGACGCGGCGGCCGCGGCGCCCGCGCGGAGGAAGCGGCGGCGGGAGATCGTGTCGCGGTGTTTCATGGGATCAGCGCAGCCCCGTCACTTTTCCGGTCACGGGATCGAGGTCGATGTCGTAGTAGGCCGGCCTGGTCGGCAGGCCGGGCATGGTCCGCATGTCGCCGCAGAGGGGATAGAGGAATCCCGCGCCGACGCTGGCCTTGATGTCGCGGACCGGGACCCGGTATCCCTTGGGGACGCCCTTCCAGGCCGGATTGTGGCTCAGGCTGAGGTGGGTCTTGGCCATGCAGACCGGCAGGCCGGCGTAGCCGAGCCGCGTGTAGAGGTCGACCTTGGCTTCGGCGGCGGGCTCGTAGTCGACGCCGTCCGCCCCGTAGACGCGGACGGCGATCGTCTCGATCTTTTTCTTGATGTCCCACTCGAGCGGGTAGAGGAAGCGGAAGTCCTTCGGCCTGTCGCACGCGGCGATGACGGCCCTGGCGAGGTCCACGGCCCCCGCTCCGCCCTCGGCCCAGTGGTCGCTCATCACGGCGTCCTCCGCGCCGGCCTCGACGGCGGCCTTCCGGACGAGGTCGATCTCCGCGTCCGTGTCGGAGGAGAACCGGTTGACGGCGACGACCGTCGGCACGCCGAAGAGGAGGGCGATCCGGACGTGGGCGGCGAGGTTGGGCAGGCCCTTGGACAGGAGGTCGAGGTTCTCGTCCGTGTACTCGGGGGGGAGGGGCCTTCCGGCGACGACCTTGGGCCCGCCGCCGTGCATCTTGAGGGCCCGGATGGTGGCCACGATGACGACGCAGTCGGGGACGAGGCCGCTCGCGCGGCACTTGATGTCCATGAACTTTTCCATGCCGCAGTCGGCCCCGAACCCCGATTCCGTCACGACGTAGCCGTCCGGGCCGACGAGGCCCAGGGCGATCCGGTCGGCGAGGATCGAGGAGTTGCCGTGGGCGATGTTGGCGAACGGGCCGGCGTGGACGATGGCCGGCGTGTTCTCGAGCGTCTGCATGAGGTTGGGCATGGCGGCGTCCTTCATCAGGACCGCCAGGGCGCCGGCGACGCCCAGGTCCTCGGCCGTGACGGGCTCGCCCGAACGGCTGGTGGCGACGACGATCCGGCCGAGGCGCTCGCGCATGTCGAGAAGGCCCGTCGTCAGGGCCAGGATGGCCATGATCTCCGAGGCGACGGCGATGTCGTAGCCGGTCTCCCGTGTCAGCCCGAGCTCCTCCGGCCCCAGCCCGATCCTGATCCGTCGCAGGAAGCGGTCGTTGACGTCGATGACCCGGTTCCACGTGATGGCGGCGGGATCGATGTCCAGCCGGGCGAAGCGGCGCCTCTCGCCGGGCGCGAGCGAATCCGGGTCCGTCTTGTCGATGCCGAGCTTCCGGAGCCGGCGGAGCATCCCCGGAGAGAATCGCCGCCGGCCCCGCTTGTCGGGGGGACAGAGGGCGTTGAAGAGCTTGTCGTCGTCCTGGTAATACTCGTGGAGGACGCGGGCGTCGATGGCCGCGGCCAAGAGGTCGTGGGCGACCGTCACGGCGTGGATGTCGCCGGTCAGGTGGAGGTTGAGATCCTCCATGGGCACGATCTGGGAATAGCCGCCTCCGGCCGCGCCGCCCTTGATCCCGAAGGTCGGTCCCATGCTCGGCTGGCGGACCACGGTGACGGCCTTTTTCCCCAAGTGGGCGGCCAGGGCCTGGCAGAGGCCGACGGTCGTCGTCGTCTTGCCCTCGCCGAGCGGCGTCGGCGTGATGGCCGTCACGTCGACATATCGCCCCCGGGGGCGGCCCTCGAGCCGGTCGAGGACGTCGAGGTGGATCTTGGCCTTGTGCCGGCCGTAGAGGTCGAGGTCGGCCTCGGCGAGGCCGAGCCCCGCGGCCACCTCGACGATGGGCCGGAGGTCGGCGGCCTGGGCGATGTCGATGTCGCTCGGGACGGGCTTGACGGGTTTCGCGGGCATGTCGGGGCTCTCTTTATGGGGGGCCTTTCGGATCCATCCCTATGGTAAAGGCTTGCCCCCGGGAAAACAAGCCCCGGGAGAAGGGGGGGGGCGCCGGGAGCTACATGCTGATGGAGATGCTCCTCCCCCCGTTGCCGAACCGCGGGTTGACGACGTTGCTCCGGGTCGAGCCGAAGGAGAAGTTGAAGCCGACCGAGAACGAGTAGTCGTAGCCCGTGGCCAGCTGCTTCTGGCGGAGGAGGATCTCCTCGTAGGACGCCCCGCCGGCCGGGAGCGCGAGCTGGTCGCGAATGCGGGAGTAGCTGCCGTCGATCTCGAAGCTCAGGCCCCGCCAGATGCGGAACTCGAGCTCCGCGTCGAGCTCCAGCCGGTTGAACGCGGCGTCGTGGAAGAAGTGGGAGCCCTCGAGCTCGACCGAGGCCTTGCCCCACGGCCGGACGACCTCGTAGGCGACGCTGAGGGATTGCTGGAGGAGGGTCTCGGCCGTCTTGAAGTAGATCGTCTCCTCGTCATAGCGGGCCCGGGTGAGACCGATGCGGTAGAGGATGCGGAGCTGCCTTTTCGTCGATTCGGAGTAGGGGAAGACGTCGTATTCCACGGCCGGGGCGGCGGTCAGGGCGAGCTTCAGGTTGGAGTAGGTCGAGGACTTGGCCTCGACGTAGGCGCCGGCCGACCAGTGCTCTCCCAGGCTCTTGACGACGAGAGCGGAGGTGCCGTAGCCGTGGGTCGCGCTCTCGTAGGCCGTGCCGTCGCCGAGGTCGAACCAGTAGTCGCTCCAGTTGCCGTAGACCTGGGCCCGGACCTTGAGCTCCGGCGTGACCCGGCCGGCCGAGGCCGAGGCGTAATAGGAGCCGCTCCGGTACTGGGTCTCGCCCATGAGGAAGGCGTTGCCGCCGAGGCTGAAGACCCAGAAGTCCCACTTGTCCTCGACGTCCGTCGGCTTGGCCTGGTCCTGGAACTTGACGGAGAGGTCCTTGGCGACCGGCGTCTTGGCGGCGTAGCGCAGCAGGCCCATCTTGATCGCCCCGGCCAGGCCCTGGCGGGCCGCCTCGGGGCTCGCCCCCGGCTCAGGCGCGTAGGTGAAGGCGTTGTCGTCGCCCTGGAACGGCCCGAGGCCGGCGAAAGCGAGCGAGACCGCGCCGCCGCCCGGGGGGCCGGCGGGCGTGACCAGCACCCGGACCTGGGCGGCCGCGAGGTCGGTGACGAATTCGACGAACGGGATCTCCCGCTCGAGCAGGCCGGGGTCGCCTCCCGGCCAGTCGACGAAGACCCGGGGCCGGGGCGGGGGGGCGTCCGGGCCGGGCGGCGGGACCTGGGCCGCCGCGCTCAGGGCGAGGGCGGCGAGGGCGACGAGGAGGGTGGCGACGATCTGGCGCGGTTTCGTGTCGGTCATCTCGTTCCCTCTCAATGGACGTTGATGCTCAGGCCGCCCCCTCCGGTCGATCCGAAGCGGGGGTTGATGACGTTGGTGAAGATGGAGCCGAACTGGAACTGGAAGCCCACGGCGACGAAATGGTTGTTGTCCATCGGCAGCTCCCGGAGGCGCAGGAGGAGCTCCTCGTAGGTCGGCTCCCGGCCGAGGAGCGAGAGCTGGGAGTCGTGGTACCAGGAGTAGCCGCCGAGGACGTAGACGCTGAGGCCCTTGTAGAGCCGCAGGTTGACGATGGCGAAGGTGTCGATGCGGTACTTCCCGAGATCGTTGAGATAGTTCGACCCCTCGGCGCTCAGGCTGACCGTGCCGAACTTCTCGCGCAGGTCGAGCGTCAGCGACAGCTCCTCCTTGAAGAGCGTCTCCCGGAGCTTGCCGAAGACCGTCTCCTCCCGGTACCGGACGGGATTGAGGGCCAGGGTGTAGAGGGCCCGGAGCTGGCGCCGGGTCGACTGGGAGTAGGGGAAAAAGTTGTACTCGACGGCCGGCGCGATCTCCCACCCGAGGTCGATGTTGCTGTAGATGGAGGACTCGACGTCGAAGGAGACGCCGACCGACCAGTGCTCGCCCAGGCTCTTGACGTAGAGGCCGGTGGCCTGCCAGCTCGACGACGTCCCGGTGATCGTCTCCTCGTCGACGACGTATTCCTGGCTCGACCGGTCGACCGACAGGCCGAGCCGGACCTTCGAACCCGGGGTGACCCGGTTGGCCGAGAGCGAGCCGTAGGCCATGTGGCTCTGATAGGTCTCCTCGCCCGACAGGTAGGCGTTGCCGGACAGGCTGAAGACCCAGGAGTCCCAGCGGTCGCGGACGGCGGCGGCCGCCTCCGGCGGGGAGTAGTCGATCCCGATGCGCCGGGCGATGGGCGTCCGGGCGACGAAGCCCATCAGCCCCAGCTTGAGGGCCTTGACCAGGCCGCGGCGCACGTCGTCGTCGGTGTCCGTCTTGTTCGAGTAGTACCGCTGGACGTCCCGGGCGTCCCGGAAGTCGTTCTGGCCGATGAAGGCCATGGTGTACTCGATCCCGCCGCCGCCCGTGGACTGGGTCGAGATGAGCACGTGGACCTGGGCCTCGAGCCGGTCCCGGACGTAGTTGACGAACGTGATCTCGGTCTTGATGTACTCGAGGTCGCAGTAGTCGCAGTCGAGGAAGACCCGGACGGCCGTCTTCTTCAGCTCGTCGGCGCCGGCCTGCCCGTCCCGGGCCGCGAGCGGCGGGACGGAAGCCAGGATCAGGGCCAGGGCGAGGACGGGCGCGGCTCCGGGGGACTTGCGCATGGGCGTGCTCCTTCGAGGGCCGGCGGCCGGGCCCGTCGCGGCTCGGGATCGTGTCGAGGAACGCGGCCATTCTCGTGCCGTCGACCGCCGCGCTCCTGAGGCAGAAAGGTGACCTGCCTTCGAAGACTAATACGGCCGGGCCCAAGGAAATGTTACGATCCCGGAAGAAATAGCCGGCCGGCGTCCGGGGAGGACGGTCGATCTGTGATAAAATCGGGCTCGTCGCCGAGAGCCAGGATCTCGTGGAGGGCCGCATGAACACCGTCCGGCGGGCGCTCGCCGCCCTGATCGTCCTTTCCGCTCTGCCCTGTCTGTTCGGGCAGGTCCGGGATTTCCGCCTGGGGGAGGAAGACTTCCTCCTCAACGGCAAGCCTTTCCGGATCATGGCCGGCGAGATCCATTTCCAGCGCATCCCCAGGGAGTACTGGGCCGACCGGCTGATGAAGGTCAAGGCGGCCGGGTTGAACACGGTCGGCACCTACGTCTTCTGGAACGCCCTCGAGCCGGAGCCCGGGCAGTGGGACCTCGGCGGCCGGAACGATCTGGCCGCCTTCGTCCGCACGGCCCAGCGCCTCGGGCTCTGGGTCCTCGTCCGCCCGGGACCGTACGCCTGCGCCGAGTGGGACTTCGGCGGGCTCCCGGCCTGGCTCTTGCGGACCCCGGACATCAAGGTCCGCTGCTCCGACCCCCGCTACCTCGCCGCCTGCGAGTCCTACGTCCTCAAGCTCGGCGAGGTCCTCCGGGACCTCCAGGTCCACCGCGGCGGGCCGGTCCTGATGGTCCAGGTCGAGAACGAGTACGGCAGCTTCGGCAACGACCGCGACTACATGCTCGCCCTCGAGGCATACTGGCGCAAGGCCGGGATCGAGGTGCCGCTCTACACGGCCGACGGCGCGACGCCTCACATGCTCGAGGCCGGGAGCCTGCCCGGCGCGGCCATCGGCCTCGACCCGGGCACGAACGACAAGCACTTCGCCGAGGCCGCCCGCCTCGAGCGCGGCGTGCCTGTCTTCTGCAGCGAGCTCTATCCCGGCTGGCTGACCCACTGGGGCGAGCCCTGGGCCCGGGTCGGGACGGAGGAGGTCCTCCGCGACCTCCGCTGGCTCCTCGACAACGGCAAGTCCTTCAGTTTTTACATGTTCCACGGCGGGACGAACTTCGGCTTTTCCGCCGGGGCCAATTTCAGCGACAAATACCAGCCCGACGTGACGAGCTACGACTACGACGCGCCGCTCGACGAGGCCGGGC
>CAZFBC010000012.1:0-24589 GCA_964517245.1 uncultured Eubacteriales bacterium
CGGCTACTCGGTGTTCGCCGGCGTCGGCGAGCGGACCCGCGAGGGCAACGACCTCTGGCTCGAGATGAAGGAGTCGGGCGTCCTCGCCAAGACGGCCCTCATCTACGGCCAGATGACCGAGCCGCCGGGGGCGCGCCTGCGGGTCGGCCTGACGGCGCTGTCGGTCGCCGAGTATTTCCGCGACGAGATGGGCCAGGACGTGCTGCTCTTCATCGACAACATCTTCCGCTTCACCCAGGCGGGGTCGGAGGTCTCGGCCCTGCTGGGGCGGATGCCGTCGGCCGTCGGCTACCAGCCGAACCTGGCGACCGAGCTCGGCGAGCTCGAGGAGCGCATCACCTCGACGAAGAAGGGCTCGATCACGTCGGTCCAGGCGATCTACGTCCCGGCCGACGACTTCACCGACCCGGCCCCGGCCACGACGTTCTCGCACCTGGACGCGACGACGAACCTGTCGCGGGCCCTGACCGACATCGGCATCTACCCGGCGGTCGACCCGCTGGCCTCGTTCTCGCGCATCCTCGACCCGCGCATCGTCGGCGAGGAGCACTACCAGGTGGCGCGCCGGGTCAAGGAGATCCTGCAGAGGTACCGCGACCTCCAGGACATCATCGCCATCCTGGGCATCGAGGAGCTGTCCGACGAGGACAAGGTCGTCGTCGCCCGGGCCCGGAAGATCCAGCGCTTCATGTCCCAGCCCTTCCACGTCGCCGAGGAGTTCACCGGCCGGCCCGGCCGCTACGTCACCGTCGAGGAGACCGTGCGCGGCTTCAAGGAGATCGCCGAGGGGCTCCACGACGACAAGCCGGAGCAGGCCTTCTACATGGCGGGCGCGATCGACGACGTCGTCAAGCGGGCCGAGGAGCTGAGGGCGGCATGAGCGACGCGCTCCCGGCCCGGCTCCACCTCAAGGTGGTGACGCCGCGGCGGCTCCTCGTCGAGGCCGAGGTCGAGGCCGTCTTCCTGCCGACCCTGGAGGGCCAGATCGGCGTGTTCCCGGGCCACCGGCCCCTCTTCACCGGCATCGGCAGGGGGAAGCTCGTCTACCGGACGGCGGCGGAGGAGGACGAGGTGGCGGTGGCGGGCGGCTACGCCCAGATCGACCCGGACAGGGTCGTGGTCATGACGGAGGCCGGCGGGGATGACGACCCCGGGAACGCCGCGGCCTGACCTCCGGCGCGCCGGCGAGACCCTCGACGCCTTTTATCACGGGCGCGTCCGCGTCCTGCAAAAAAAGAACGGCTACCGCTTTTCGGTCGACGCGCCGCTGCTCGCGGACTTCGTCCGGACGAGGGCGGAGGACGAGGCGCTCGAGATCGGGACGGGAAGCGGGGTCGTCGCGCTCCTCCTGGGCCTCAGGCCGGTGCGGCGCATCACGGCGCTCGAGATCCAGCCGGGGCTGGCTGACCTGGCCCGGCGCAACGTCGCGCTCAACGGGATGGGAGGGAGGATCGAGGTCGTCGAAGGGGACCTGAGGACGTACGGGCCGGGGCGGACGTTCGATCTGATCTTCTCCAACCCGCCTTACGTCCGGAAGGCGGCCGGCTTCCTGAGCCGGTCGGACGAGAGGTCGGCGGCCAGGCACGAGCTCCACGGCGGGATCGGGGACGTCCTGGGAAAGACGGCCGAGTGGCTGGCGCCGGGCGGCCGGGCGTGCTTCGTCTACCCCGAGAAGCGCCGGCCGGACCTCCTGGCGGCGGCGGGGGAGAGCGGGCTGGCGCCGCGGCGGCTGAGGTTCGTCCACCCGCGCGAGGGCGGGCCGCCGAACCTGTTCCTCGTCGAGCTGCGGCTCGAAGCGGGGGAGGCCGAGCTCATGCCGCCGCTCGTGCTGTTCGGTCCCGACGGAAGATACACGGCCGACGCCGAAGCGGTCTTCTCCGGGCCCGTATAAAAAACGGAGGAAGAAACGCTGCCGGCCCTCCGTCGAGGCCCCAAGCGCGGTCAGCGCCCCTTCCTCTTCCCAGCCCCCCTTGAAATCGGGCCGCGTCCCTTCGCCCCAAGCCGACACCGGGCTCCCTCGGTCGAAAGGCTCATGGCCGTCTTCCGGGCTGACCATAACATCGGACCCGGGAGCGGCGCTGTCAAGAGGGGAGGGCGCATTTCGGCGCCGAACAAGGGCTTTTGACCCTGATTGTCCGATTATGCCCCATCCGGGACGCCGCTAATCGAGGAGGGCCCGCAGCTTGCCCAGGGCCTCCTCGACGGTTTCCGGGGGGAGCGTGCAGATCCTCTCGGCCCGGCAGGCGCGCCAATCGAGGCTCTCGGCCCGGTCGGCGAGGAGGACCCCCTCGACCGGCAGGCCGGGCGGGAGGGGCACTTCGAAAGGGTATCCCCTGACCTCGGTCACGACCGGGCAGAGGAGGGCCAGGCCGACCCGCGCGTTGTAGGGCTGGGGCGACAGCACGACGGCCGGCCGGCTCCGGGGCGCCGGCCCCCGGCGGCCTCGGGGGCCGGGCGAAAGGAGGACGAGGTCGCCTCGGCCGGGCACGTCGAAGACCTGTCTCACGGGGCTTCCCCGTCCCCTTGAGCCGGCCCCGTCGCGCCGGCCCACTCGCCCTCCCGGGCCGGATGGATATTCTCGTCGGTCACCCGGTCCAGAAGGGCCTCGAGGTCCCAGGCCCGCTCCCGGTCGGACCGGACGACCAGGGTGTTCTCCTCGAGCGACATCTCGACCGGGGCATTCTCCCCCCAGCCGAGCTCCGCGGCGAAGGACCTGGGGATGCGGACGGCCAGGCTGTTGCCCCATTTCTGGACCCGTGCTTTCATCGTTTTGTCCTTAAGGTATATACAAAGAAGATACAATTGTGGAACGCGCTTGTCAAGCATGGCTGTCGCTGGCGTCGGACGGTCGCGGCGACGGCCTGGGTTTTTCCGTCTCGAGGATGGCGGCTCGGGGCGCTCGAGCCGTCAGGGTCCCGTCAATCGTTCTTGAAGGCTTTCTCGATCTCGTCGAGGCCGACGCCCAGGGTCGCCCGGGCGACCTCGTCGAGGGCCCGGCGCGGCCCCTGGAAATGCATGGTCGTGTGGACGTGGGTCGCCGTCCCGCCCGGCTCGAGCGCCGCGGCCGGCGACGACGACTCGAGCTCGTAGAACGGCCCGAGCGGCTTCGCTCCCGGCGCGGCCGGCCCGTCGTTGTAGCTGTTGACGACGTCACCGGCGTAGGGCTTTTCTTGGATCTCCCACATCGAGTTGACGTACTCGGCCGGCCCCGCGGGGAGCGTCAGGTGGACGAGCGTCAGGGCCCCGTTGGCCGCGTCCCAGCTCCCGGCGAACGGCTTGACCCGGGCCGGCCCGATGCCGATCTTGCTCCGGTACCGGCCGTCGCCGCTGAAGAAGAGGACGCCCTCGTCCTCCCGGACGGCCAGGCGGTCGGCCGGGACCTTGCCGAAGTAGGCGTCGTTGACGACCGGCCCGAGCTCGGCCTCGGGGCCGGGCTTGAACGGGACGACGACGGTCGTCTCGGGCGAGGGGTTGAACATGCCCAGGATCCAGATCGAGAGCAGGCCCGTCTCCTTCGTCCAGGCGTTCGCGCCGGCGTTGGTGACGGTGTTCTCGGAGGCGAAGGCGACCATCCGGACGCCGTCCGGGACGGGGACGCCGAGCGCGGCGACCTCGGCCCTGCCGAGGAGCCGGACCTCGCGGTCGACCTCGAGGTCGAACGCCGCGCCGGAATAGTTCTCGAGGCGCATGGCCTTGCGGAAGCGGATGCGGTCGGCCTCACGCGCGGCGACGTCGAAGGCCCCCTCGTTGACGGCGGGCGGCGTCCACCAGTGGTCGAGGTCGAACGGGTCGCCCTTTTTGAAGAAGATGGAGAACTGGCCGCCCTCGGGCCCGAGCCAGAAGCGGTCCTCGCCGCCGAAGGCGTTGATGTGCGGGTTGTTCTCGCCCGAGGCCAGGAGCTCCCGGTTGATCCAGCCGAAGCTCAGCCCGTCCGGCCCGCCGGCCGTGCTGGTCATGACCCGGCCCTGGATGTCGGGGTTGACGGCCACCCGGGCCAGCCCGTCCGCCGAAGAGAGGACGACGACCCCGGTGCGGGCCTCGAGGAAGGCCAGGTCGTCCTTGAACAGGATCCCCTCGGGCGCCTTGGCCGACCTGGCGCAGGCCGCCGCCAGGACGAGGGTCGCGATCGCCGCGCCGATGATGAAGCCGGATCTCATGGGGGCCTCCTTCGAACGTATCGGTCGCCTCATTATCGGCCATTCGCCGGGCGGGGGTCAATCGGGAGGAAAAAGGGGGGACAAAAAATGGGGGACATGATACCCATTCCCCATTTTCAAATCGGGATATGGGGAATGGGTATCATGTCCCCCATTAATGAAAGAGCCGTTTCACCTCCTGCTCAGGAGGGACGTCGGCAGCCGCTCTTGCAGTGTGACACTCGCGGGATGATGAATCTCTTCATGGCGAGCTCCTTTCGTAGGATTACGCCTATATACTACTAAAATAGTAGGGAAATGTCAACGCCCGTGGCTCTCGGCGAGCCGGCTGGAGAGCCAGGTCCAGATGGCCTTGTTGAACGCGGCGCTCGGCGGCGCGGCCTCGAGGACGGCCCGGAGGCTCGTCGGCGCATCGCCCGGCTTCATCCGGAACCGCGGCTCGGCGTCGAAGTGCAGGTAGTGCTCCGGGTGGAACTGGACGCCGAGGACGTTGGGATATTTCCGGTGCTCGACGGCCTCGACGACCCGCCCGTCGCGCGAGCTGGCCGTGGCCACCAGGCCCTTGCCCAGCTTCTCGACCGCCTGGTGATGCGAGCTGCGGATGCGCGGGTGGTCGGCCGACTTGAAGCCCATGGCCTTGACGAAGAGGCTGTCGTCGCCGAGCTGGAGCGTGTGGTAGCTGACGCCCATGAGGTTGTCCAGCGGGAAGATCCGCCGGTAGGGGTTGGTGTGCCACTGCTCGGGACCGAGCGCGATGGCCGCCTCGACCGTCTCCGTCGCGTAGGTCTCGGCCCAGATGTCCTGGACGAGCGTCCCGCCCGTGCCGACGTTGAGCGTCTGGTGGCCCAGGCAGATGCCCAGGACGGGGAAGCCGGGGCGCGCGTCGAGGAGCGGGACGAACGTCTCGTCCTGGAAGCCGCCGAGCAGGTGGAAGACGGCCGAGACCTCGAACAGGTGCCGGTAGGGGTCGGAGATCTCCGTCAGCAGGTGCGTCTTCTCGCCGAAGACCTGGGGCGGGATGTCGGGGCCGCCGAAGAAGATGACGCCGTCGGCCTTCCGGACGATCGTCTCGAACTCGGGCGTGCAGGCGTTCTTCCTGAACAGGGCCGGCTCGCCGATCTCGGCCGCTACGGCGTGGAACTTGAACCAGTCGAGGCGGCGGGCCTCGACGTAGCGCCGGCTCTCGGCGAAGTCGTCGGTCTGCCGCTCGTGGTAGACGCCGACGACGGTGAGGTCGGGGACGTCGAGGGCGCCGTTGGCCCTCAGGGCCTCGAGACAGCGGATGTTGAAGACCTCGGGATTGAAGACGGCCAGCCGGACCGAGCCGTCGCGCTCCGCCGCCCCGTCGAAGTAGCGGTCGGCCGCGGGCGGGGCCTGGCAGACCAGGGGTACGGCCGCGGCGAGGGCCAGGGCGAAGGCGAGGGCGGCGATGCGGGCTCGGGCGGGTCTCGGAGCGGGGATACGGGTCACGGGCGCACCTCCATGCGTGTCGGGATCTCCCCGCCATTATATGCGCCCGGCCCCGGCCCCGCAATCAGCGCCCTCGCGGCCTAGGCCCCGGTCTCCCCCGGCCGGGGGAACCTTTTGCCCTTCCGGTCCGTCCTTCACACTGTAAGGATGGGATGCGGGGCGCGGTGTCGGGGCGATCCCGCCCGAAGGAGCACGAGATGAGAAGACACGCAGCGACAGCCGTCCTCGGCGCCCTCCTGGCCTGCGCCGCCGCCCTCGTTCCGGCTTCCCCCTCCGCGGCCGCCCAGGCTCCGGCCGCGAAAGAACCGCTCGAGATCCCGCGCCTGGCGGAAGCCCCCAGGATCGACGGCGTCCTCGACAATCCCGTCTGGGAGACGCAGGCCCTCCGGATCGACGGCTTCGTCCAGCTGGCGCCCAAGGAGAACGGCGTCCCGACCGAGAGGACGGTGGCCTACCTCGGCTACGACGAGAAGAACCTCTACGTCGCCTTCCGGGCCTACGACTCCCAGCCCTCCAAGGTCCGCTGCTCGGTCACCAACCGGGACGGCTGCATCGAGGACGACTGGGTCTTCATCATGCTCGACACCTTCAACGAGAAGCGCCGGGCCTTCTCCTTCCTCCTCAATCCCATCGGCGTCCAGATGGACATGATGCGGATCGAGGAGGGCGGCAGCGACAACATGGACGACAGCTGGGACACCGTCTTTTTCTCCGACGGCAAGGTCGACGCCGAGGGTTACACGGTCGAGATGGCCATCCCCTTCAAGAGCCTGCGCTTCCCGAACGAGGACCTCAAGACCTGGAACATCGTCCTCGGCCGCAACCTCCCCCGGACCGGGGAGGTCATCATGTACCCCACGTTCTCGCGCGACGTCCCCGGGCTCCTGTCCAACGGGCGGCCCTTCATCCTCCGGGGGGCCGTCGAACGCAGCCGCAACGTCGAGGACATGCCCTTCGCGACCTCCCTCAAGAGGGAGGGCGAGCGGGTCGAGCTCGAGCCCGGCGCCAACTTCAAGCTCGGCCTCAGCTCCAACACGACCCTCGACCTGACGGCCAACCCGGACTTCAGCCAGATCGAGGCCGACGAGCCGAAGATCGACTACAACCTCCGCTACGCCCTGCGCTACTCGGAGAAGCGGCCGTTCTTCCTCGAGGGCATGGAGATCTTCAGCTCGCCCGAGATCGAGACGGTCTACACCCGCCAGATCAGCGACCCCATCTTCGGGGCCAAGCTCTCCGGCAAGTCCGGGCGCTTCACCTACGGGCTCCTCTCCGCCTACGACATGAACCCCGTCGAGAGCCTCTGGGACATATCCGGGGACGAGACGGCCGGCGACGGCGTGCGGGCCTACTCCAACGTCTTCCGGACCAAGGCCGACGTCGGGACGGGCTCCTACATCGGTTTCACCCTGACCGACAAGGAGCTCGGCGGCGGCACCTGGAACCGCCTGGGCGGCGTCGACGGCCAGCTCCGCTTCAACGACCGGCTCTTCTTCAGCTTCCAGGCCCTGGCCTCCAGCTCCAGCCTCGAGGGCGAGCGGACCGATCTCGCCCCCGGCCTCTACGGCGACCTCTACTACACGACCAAGCACTGGTCGCTCGGCGGCTACTACAAGGCCATGCACCCCGATTTCCAGGCTTCGCTGGGCTTCGTCAACCGGACCGACTACCGCGCCGCCGGCGTGTACGCCTCGTACCGCCTCTACACCGACAAGAAGTATCTCAACCAGGTCCAGTTCCGCGTCCAGGCCGGCCAACGCGTCGGCTACGCCGACAGCACGACCCAGGACACCTGGTTCCGCGGCCACGTCCAGTTCCGGCTGACCGAGTTCAACCAGGTGTTCGTCTCCTACGGGAGCGAGATGGAGCGCTTCGCCGACGTCGAGTTCAGGAAACAGAAGCTCTCGGTCGAATCCCAGATCATGTTCATCGCCTGGATGCCCTTCGGCTTCTTCTTCGAGACCGGCGACAGCATCAACTACGACCCCGAGGACGCCTTCCTCGGCTACAGCAACACCTACGGCCTCTTCGTCACCTTCAAGCCCAGCAAGAGGCTCCAGCTCGGCGCCGACTTCAGCAAACAGACCTTCTGGCGCTCGGCCGGCGGAGAGACGCTTTGGGACTACAACGTCGTCCGCCAGCGGACGACCTACCAGGTCAGCAAGACCTTCTCCTTCCGGGCCATCGTCGACTACAACTTCTTCTACGACCAGGCCTTCGGCAGCCTCCTCGCGAGCTGGGTCCTGCGGCCCGGCACGGTCTTCTTCCTCGGCTTCGACAACAACTACCTCCGCGACGAGTTCGGCCACTTCATCCGGGACAACTACAACGTCTTCGTCAAGTTCTCGTACTGGTGGCGCCTCTGACCGTTTGGTGCTAAGATAGCCGGGCCGGATCGGCCATGGCCAAGTACCGCTGTCTCATCTGCCACTACATCTACGACGAGAAGACCGAGGGCATCTTCTTCGACGACCTCTTCCCGGACTGGACCTGTCCCGTCTGCGGCGCGGCCAAATCCGAGTTCGAGCGGATCGAGGACGAGCTCCCGCCGCTCCCGCCCATCGAGCCCGCGAGGGAGAGCCGGACGACCGGCGACTTCGGCCGCACCTCCGACGAGCTCGAGACCCACATGGCCGACATCCACCGCATGGCCCGGACGGGCGAGTCGGTCGTCGAGCCCATGCGCTCGCGCAAGCCCGTCGTGTCCTGGGACGACATCCTCATCAAGGGCGCCCAGCTGGCCCGCCTGCCCCTCGACCGCGGGGCGACCGTCGACACCCGGACCGTCGTCGGGCCGAACGCCGCCAAGCCCCTGGTCGTCGGCACCCCCATCATCGTCAGCCACATGTCGTTCGGGGCCCTCTCGAAGGAGGCCCAGACGGCGCTGGCCCTGGGCAGCGCCGCCGCGGGGACGGCCGTCGGCTCGGGCGAGGGCGGCATCCTGCCCGAGGCCCTGGCCGCGGCCCAGAAGTACATCTTCGAGTACGTCCCCAACCGCTACAGCGCGACCGAGGAGAACCTCCGGCGGGTCGACGCCGTCGAGATCAAGCTGGGCCAGTCGGCCAAGCCGGGCATGGGCGGGCACCTGCCGGCCTCCAAGGTGACGGCCGAGATCGCCGCGATCCGCGGCTTCCCCGAGGGTGTCGACATCGTCAGTCCGTCGCGCTTCCCCGACATCGCCACGCGCGAGGACCTGCGGCGCAAGGTCGACGAGCTGCGCCGGCTCTCCGGGGGACGGCCCGTCGGCGTCAAGCTCGCCGCCGGCGACCTCGAGGCCGACCTCGAGATCGTGTTCGCCGCCGGGCCCGACTTCGTCACCCTCGACGGCCGGGCCGGGTCGACCGGCGCCGCCCTGAAGCTCGTCAAGGACGCGACCTCGGTCCCGACGATCTTCGCCCTGGCCCGGGCCCGCCGATACATCGAGGGGCACGGCATCAAGGGCGTGACCCTCGTCGTGACCGGCGGCCTGCGCGTCTCCTCCGACTTCGCCAAGGCCCTGGCCCTCGGCGCGGACGCCGTGGCCGTCGGCACGGCGGCGCTCATGGCCATCGGCTGCCAGCAGTACCGCATCTGCGACTCGGGCCGCTGCCCCGTCGGCATCGCCACCCAGGACCCGGGCCTGCGGGCCCGGCTGGACGTCGAGGAGGCGGCCCGCGGGCTGGCCAACTTCCTGCGCGTCTCGACCGAGGAGCTGCGGGACTTCGCCCGGCTCACCGGACACGACAGCGTCCACGACCTCTCGGTCCGCGACCTCGTCACGACCAACTCCGAGATCTCCACCTACACCCCGATCGAACACGCGTGAGCCTCGACTTCCTCCTCCGCACCGAAGAGTTCAAGGCCCTCGCCTCCGCCGTCGCGGGCCCGGAGCGGCCGATCGCGGTCCGCGGCGCGATCGAGCCGGCCAAGCCCTACCTCCTGGCCTGCCTGGCCCGGGCCGCGGGCCGGCCGGTCGTCTTCGTCCGGGCCGAGTCGGCGCCGCTGGCCCCCCTCGAGCGGGACTGCCGCTTCTTCCTGTCGCGCCTCGCGCCCGAGGCCGACCTGGCGACGCTGCCGCCGCTCTCCGACAACCCCTACTTCGAGGTCCCGCCGTCGCTCGACGTCGCGTCCTCGCGGATGCGGCTCTTCCGCCGGCTCCTCGGCGCGCCGCCCGCGGTCGTCGTCACGTCGCTCGGGGGCCTGCTCAAGCCCGTGCCCTGCCCCGACGACATGGCCGGGCTCTTCGTGACCCTCGAGGCCGGCGGCGAGGCCGACCACGACGCCCTCCTCGAGACGCTCTCCCGCTTCGGCTACGCCAGGGAGGACCTCATCGCCTCGCCGGGCGAGTACGCCTGGCGCGGCGGCATCGTCGACGTCTTCTCGCCGTGGGAGGCCCACCCCTTCCGCATCGAGTTCGACGGCTCGAGGATCGTCTCCCTCCGCGAGTTCGACGTCTCCAGCCAGCGCTCGCTCCGGCGTGTCGAGCGGCTGACCGTGCCGGGGCTGCGCGAGTTCCCGGCGACGCCCGGCTTCCTCGACCGCTGGAAGGCCGCGGCCGGCCGGCGCGCCGGCGGCGCCTCGCGCGACCTCGAGGCCAGGGCCGTCGCCCTGGCGCGGGGCGAGTTCGGCCCGAGCTTCTCCGCCCACGCCCTCCTCCTCGGCGACCGCTTCGTGCCGGTGACCGACTACCTCCGCGACCCGGTCTTCGTCGTCGACAACCCCGAGGCCGTCGACGCCGAGTGGGACGCCCACCTCGAGGAGCTCCGCGGCCAGTGCGCCGACCTTCTGGCCGAGGGCGCCTTCGCCGTCCCGCCCGACGACATCTACCCGCCGCGCCTCCTCCGGCGGGTCCGCCGGGAGGCCGTCCGGCTCGAGGAGCTCGGCGCCCCGCCGGCCGGCCGGAAACCCGTGTCCGTCTCCCTCGGCTTCCAGCCCGTGCCGCGCTTCGAGAACCGCATCCCGTTCTTCCTCCAGTACCTGAAGAGGCTCCGGGCCGAGAGCGACCTCTGCCACATCTACCTCCTCAACGCCGGCACCCGCCAGCGCCTGGCGACGCTCCTGCGCGAGAGCGACATCCCCGTGCTCGAGACCGATTCTCCGTTCGCCGTCGCGCCCCGCTCCGAGGTCGCGCTCCTCGTCGGCCCCCTGCCCGGCGGGTTCAGCTACCCCCGGGAGAAGCTCGATTTCTTCTCCGAGAGGGACATCTTCACCGAGGAGAAGGTCATCGTCAGCCGGGCCTCGCGCCGGCCCTTCTTCTCCCAGTTCCAGGACCTCCGGGCCGGCGACCACGTCGTCCACGGCGACTACGGCATCGGCGTCTTCCGCGGCCTGCGGCGGGTCGAGGTCGAGGGCAAGGGCCGGGAGTTCATCGAGCTCCACTACCGCGACGGCGACCGCCTGCTCGTGCCGGTCGAGGACCTCAACCTCGTCCAGAAGTTCTCCGCGTCCGGGCCGGAGGCGCCGCCGCTCGACAAGCTGGGGACGAACACTTGGGAGAAGACCCGCACCCGGGCCAAGAAGGCGGTCGAGGCCGTGGCCAAGGACCTCGTCGAGCTCTACGCCCGGCGCAAGGCCGTCAAGGGCCACGCCTTCTCCCCGGGCGGGCCGTGGGACGAGGAGTTCGGCAGGACCTTCGAGTACGAGGAGACCGACGACCAGCTCCGCTCCATCCGCGAGGTCCGCCGCGACATGGAGGCCGAGACCTCGATGGACCGGCTCCTCTGCGGCGACGTCGGCTACGGCAAGACCGAGGTGGCCATGCGGGCGGCCTTCAAGGCGGTCATGGACGGCAAGCAGGTCGCCGTCCTCTGCCCGACGACCGTCCTGGCCAGCCAGCACCTCAAGACCTTCCGGGACCGGATGGTGCTCTTCCCCGTCCGCGTCGAGGCCCTGACCCGCCTGCAGGGCCCGCGGGAGCAGAAGGCCGTCGTCGAGGACTGCCGCAGGGGCCTCGTCGACATCCTCATCGGCACCCACCGGCTGCTGTCGAAGGACGTCGGCTTCAAGGACCTCGGCCTGCTCGTCATCGACGAGGAGCAGCGCTTCGGCGTCGGCCACAAGGAGAGGGTCAAGCAGCTCAAGGCGACGATCGACGTCCTGACCCTGACGGCGACGCCCATCCCGCGGACGCTCAACATGTCGCTCTCGGGCCTGCGCGACATCAGCCTCATCGAGACGCCGCCGCGCGACCGCCTGGCCGTCCACACGGTCGTGACGCCCTTCAACGCCAAGCTCATCGCCGCGGCCGTCCGCCAGGAGCTCGGCCGGGGCGGGCAGGTCTACTACGTCCACAACCGCATCGAGGACATCGACAAGGTCGCCGAGCTCGTCACGACCCTCGTCCCCCAGGCCCGGGTCGTCGCCGTCCACGGCCGGATGACCGGGCCGGCCCTGGAGAAGCGCATGCTGGATTTCGTCGGGAGGACGTACGACGTCCTCGTCTCGACGACCATCATCGAGAACGGCATCGACATCCCGCTCGTCAACACGCTCATCGTCGACCGGGCCGACCTCTACGGCCTGGCCCAGCTCTACCAGCTCCGCGGCCGGGTCGGGCGGTCGGCGCGGCAGGCCTACGCCTACTTCCTCGTTCCGCCCTACCTGGAGCTGACGCCCCTCGCCAAGGAGCGGCTGAAGGCCCTCAAGGAGTTCAGCGAGCTCGGCTCGGGCTTCCGGCTGGCCGCCCGGGACCTGGAGATCCGCGGCGCCGGGAACCTCCTCGGCCACCGCCAGAGCGGGACGATGGAGGCCGTCGGTTTCGAGTACTACATGCAGCTGCTCGACCGGGCCATCCGGGGCCTCAAGGGCGAGCCGGTCGAGGACGAGAACCCCGAGATCAACCTCAAGGTCGACATCCGCGTCCCCGAGGACTTCCTGCCCCAGGTCAACCTCCGGCTCAACCTCTACAAGCGCCTGGCCTCGGTCGAGGACCTCGGCGAGATCGACCGCGTCCGCGAGGAGATCGTCGACCGCTTCGGGCCGGTGCCCGAGCCGGTCGAGAACCTCCTCCGCTACGGCGCCCTGAAGCACCTGGCCAGGAGGCTGCGCGTCCGCTCCGTCGACCGGACCGAGCGCCGGGTCGTGTTCAAGTTCCGGCCCGATACCCCCGTCGACTGGTCGCGGGTGACGCCCCTCCTCAAGAGACACTCGGGCTCCCTGTCGCCCGACGGGATCATGTCGCTGGCCCTCCGGGGGACGACGGAGCGGGCCCTGCTCGATGAAACGGTCGGGGTCTTGATGGAGTTGACCGTATAGACTACAATGGATTGAAACTAAAAAAGATGGACGCGTATCGCACGAAACCCGGAAAAAGGCTGGCGGCGGGCTCGCTGGCGGCCGCCTTCGCCGCCTCGGCCCTGCTCTGTGCCGCCGCCTGCGGGCGCGGCGGGGAGGCAGGAGCGGCGGCCGGGGTCGCCGGCCTCGTCAAGGACAAGATGCGCGGCCGCCCGGTCCTGCGCGTCGAGAAACGGGAGTACGTCAACGCCGACTTCCGCGCCTGGCTCGAGACGGCGGGGATGGCGGCCAAGGACCTTCCGGACGAGTCCCTGAGCCGGCTCTTCGACCGGTTCGCCGAAGAGGCGCTGCTCCTCGAGGCGGCCCGGGCCCGGGGCATCTCCGTGGGCGAGGACGAGAGGCGGGAGCACCTGGCCCGGCTGGCCGTCGAGGACGTCGCGCCGGGCCGGCCCGGGCGGTCCGGGGCGGCCCCCGCCGGGGAGGCCTTCGACCGCCTCCTCGTCGAGAAGTACTCGGTCCTCGTCGTCCGCGACACGCGGGTCGGGGAGGACGAGGTCCTCGGCTACTACGAGCAGCACAAGAAGGACTTCCTGCACCAGGGCCGGGCCCGGGTCAGCCAGATCCTCGTCGACACCGAGGAGAAGGCGGTCTCCGTCCTCCGGCGGCTCGACCGGGCCGGAGAGCCGGAGTTTCGCAGGATCGCCGCCGAGGAATCGCTCGGTCCCGAGGCGTCCAGGGCCGGGGTCATGGGCGTCTTCGAGCACGGCGACCTGCCGGCCGACATGGAGAGGGTCATCTTCTCGCTCGACGAGGGCCGGACGAGCCAGGTCGTCGAGTCGGCCTACGGCTTCCACATCTTCCGGCTGGACGAGAAGGAGCCCCCCGCGCTCCGGACCGCGGAGGAGGCGGCCCCGGAGATCCGGAGGCTCCTCCTGGCCCGGAAGATGAAGGACGCCCTGTCCCGGCACGTCGCCGGGCTCAAGGACACCCTGGCCTGGGAGGTCCTCGCCGAGAACCTATTCTTCGCTTACCAGAGGTTGGACGAATGAGAAAGATCCTAGCGGTTTTGGCCCTGGCCGGCATCCTGGGCCCGGCGGCCGCGCCGGCGGGAGGCCAGCAGGTCGTCGAGGAGATCGTCGCCGTCGTCAACGACGACATCATCACGCTGTCCGAGTTCCGCTTCCAGTTCGATATGGAGGTGAACCGGCTGCGGTCCATGCAGCTGCCCTCCGACCAGTACGAGGCGGAGATGGAGCGCCTGAAGAAGAATTTCCTCGAGGCCATGATCACCGACGTCCTCCTCCTGCAGAAGGCCCGGGAGCTCGGCATGAACGTCACCGAGCAGGTCAAGGCGATGATCGAGAAGATCAAGCAGGACAACAACATGTCCTCCGACATGGATCTCCGCCGGGCCGTCGAGTCGCAGGGCATGTCCTACGACCAGTGGCTCAGGCAGTACGAGGAGGGCATGATGCGGCAGGGCACGCTCTACACCGAGGTCGAGAGGGCCATCGTCCTCGACGACGCCGAGGTCGTCCAGTACTACAAGAAGAACCCGGCCGAGTTCACCCTGCCCGCCGAGTACACCCTCAACGCCATCTACGTCGCTTCGGGGACGCGCACGGCCGAGGAGTGCGAGGCGATCAAGGCCGCGGTCGACGCCAAGCTCGGATCGGGCGCGTCCTTCGCCGACGCGGCCGCCGAGCTCTCCGACGAGCCGATGAAAGAGGCCAAGGGCGAGCTGGGCTCGTTCAAGGAGGGGGAGCTCGAACGCATCCTCGAGGAGGCCGTCGAGAAGCTCAAGGCCGGGGAGACCGCTGCCTGGGTCGCCACCGCGAACGGCTGGTACCTCCTCCGGCTCGCGGACAGGAAGGACAGCCGCCTGCTCCCGTACGACGAGGCCCGCGGCCAGGTCGAGGAGAAGATCTACGCCGAGAAGCGCGCCGTCAAGGGACAGGAATACATCAAGTCGCTCCGGGAGCGGAGCTACGTCAAGATCCTCAACCCCGACCCGTTCGGGTCGGACAAGTAGCCGGAAGGGACCTACTCGACGACGAGAACGGCGGCCGCCAGGGCCGTCGTCCACAGGCCCGTCTCCCCGTTGGCCGTCTGGGTGATGCTCCGCGTCTTGAGGGACAGCCCGTTGGTGATCCGGAAGGACGCGGCCGGGCGGCCCGCTTCGGGCTCCCGGAGCTTCTCCCCGAGCTTGGTGGCCAGCATCTCGGCGGCCAGGTACTCGGTGTGCCGGCCGGCCTCCTTCTCCGACTGCCCGAAGTCGGAGTGCTCGGCGAGGTAGCCGTAGCGCGACGGTTCGTCGGGCACGGCCATGCCGATGGAGGCCGAGATGAGGCGGCGGGGCTCGTCGGTGGCGTTCTCGCTGAGGACGACGAACAGGATCTGGCCCGGCCGGAGGAGCTTGAGGCCCGCCTCGCGCGGGACGTACCGGCAGTGCGGCGGATAGATGCTCGAGACCCGGACGAGGTTGAAGGGGGCGATGCCCGCGTCGCGCAGGGCCTCCTCGAAGCTGACGAGCTTCTCGCGGTGGCGGCCCTGGCCGCGGGTCAGGAAGACCTTGGAGGGGAGGAGAACGGCCATGACCCGCTCCCGGCCTACTTCTTGACCGCGGGCGCCCTGTCCCCGACCGGCTCCGGCTCCTCGAAGGCGATGTCGCGGGAGACGTCGTAGACGCCGAGGAGCACGGGCGACGAGCCCTTGGAGATGGCGAAGAGCCGGACCTCCGCCTGCTTCCACTCGGGGTTGTCGCGGATGCCGGCCAGGTTCTTGCCGTCGACGCCGAGGTTGCTCTTCAGCGTGACGACGGGGCTCGTCTCCCCGGGCGGGACGGCCTTGCCGCGGATGGCGGCCAGGAAGGCGTCGCCGAAGTTCTCCGGGTCGCCCTTGAAGTTGAAGACGGCGTTGAAGTTGACGTAGCTCAGAGGCTTCGCGCCGACGTTCCTGATGCGGAAGGTGATCTGGGGGACGAGGATGAGCCGCTCCGGCCAGGGCTGGTAGAACTTCGAGACCCAGGCGGACGAGTAGTCCAAGACCTCGATCGAGCTCTTCAGCTCCTCGCTCGACATCGTCCGGCAGGCGGGCAGGACGGCGAGCGCCAGGAGGCCGAGGACGGCGACGGGCAGGGCGTATCTCTTCATGAGGCTTCTCCTCTCTGTCGTTCGTATGATAACGGACGGGTGGGAATTAAGCAACAGCCGGCGCTTCAGCGGACGAGGCGCGAGACGGGGACGGCCTCGAGGCCGTAGGCGTCGACGAGGTGAAAGGCCGACTTGAGGACGGCCAGGGTCTCCGGGAAGGGGTGGCAGATGCCGACCGCGGAGCCTTTTTTCCGGGCCCTCTGGAAGAGCTCGACGAGGCGTCCCCGGATCCGGCCGCGGTCCTCGTCGGCGTCGAGGAAGACGTCGCGCTGGGCCGCCGGGACGCCCATCCGGCGGGCCTCCTCGACGGCGACGGTCCGGGCCGTCGTCCGGCTGTCGACGAAGAACAGGCCCCTCTCTTTGATCGGCCCCAGGATGGTCCGCATCAGGTCCCGCTCGGCCGTGAACCGCGAGCCCATGTGGTTGTTCGTGCCCGCCGCGAACGGCACGCGGTCGTAGCTCGCCTCGAACGAGGCGACGATGGCGGGCTCGGTCATCATGGACATGATCAGGCCCTCCGTGTCGGCCATGCCCTCGTGGTTGTTGACGGATTCGAGGGGGAGGTGGAGGAGGACCTCGAGGCCGTTCTCGTGGGCGAGGCGGGCGGTCTCGGCGGCGTGGGAGCTGTAGGGCAGGACGGCCACGGTCACGTGGCGGCCCAGGGCGATGATCTCGCGCAGCGTGTCGAGGCTGTTGCCCATGTCGTCCATGATCAGGGCGACCCGGCCGCGCGGCCCCTTTTTCGCCCCCGGCTCCCGGGCCGCGGCGACGACGACGGGCTCGACCGGCAGGACGAAGGTGATCGCGGCGTCCTCCCGGGCCGGCCGCCGGAGCGTCCAGTGGACCTCCGTCTTCTCCTCGCCCGGGGTCCTCTTCTTGTCCAGGACGCGGATGCCCTCGGCCTTGAGGGCCCGCTCGATCGCCGGTCCGAGCGACTCGTAGAGCTCGGCCGGGAGGTCGACCTCGAAGAGGGGCCGGCCCTTCGGGCCCTTGAGCCGCAGGACCGAGTCCTCGGTGACGCCGGCGGCCGCGAGGCCCGCCGCGAGCGCCTCCTCGAACGTGCGCGGCGCGGTCCCCGCCTCCCGGTCGGGCCTTTCCGACGGCGCCTGGCCGGCGTAGGGGCCCGCTCCCGGCGCGGGCGCCGGGGTCCCCTTCGCCGAGGCGAAGATGTAGGAGCGCTCCCCCCGCCGCGCGCCGACGTAGTCGAGCAGGACGGTCGCGAGGAGGGCGGCCCCGGCCAGGACGGCGGCGACCGGCACGAGCGCCGGCCAGGGGTGGGGGCCTTCGGGGGGGAGCCTCTTCTTCATCCGTCAGAGCTTGGGAAGAAGCGGCGTCGTTCTCTCGAAGAAGGTTTTGTCGTCGAGCTTGTCGAAGGGGATGGCGGAGTCGGGGACGAGGCCGTCGCCCCAGAGCTTCCGGCCCGAGGGCAGTGTATAGACGGCCGAGGTCAGGAGGACGGCGCTCCCGTCCTCGAGCGGGAAGAGCGAGGTCCGGCCGACCAGGCCGGTCGTCTCGAAGCCGACGACCTTGGCCTTGCGCACCTCCTGGAGAAGGCCGGCCGCGAGCTCGGCCGGCCCGGCCGTTCCCGCGTCCGTCCAGACGACGAGCGGGACCCCGCCGAGCTCGGGCTCGGCCGGGCAGGCGAGGGGCGCCCTGGCGCCGTCGCGGCCCTCGAAGTGCCCGGCGGCGGGGGCCTTGACGAACAGGTTGACGAGCTTGGCCGCCTCGTCGATCTCCCCGTCCTGGCAGCCCCGGAGGTCGAGCACGAGGGGCGTCCTGCCGTCGGCGAGCGAGGGGACGACGTCGCGCCGGAGCTCGGCGACGAGCGAGGCCGCGAAGCGGCGGACGGCGAGCACCGCGGGCCGGCCCGGGGCCCGCGTGAGCGTGAACGGGTCCGGGAAGAGAAGGGCGCGCGGCACCTCGAGCTCGAGCGTTTCGCCGCCGCGCAGGACGCGGAGGCGGACCGGGGCGTCACCGGTCCCCCGGAGCAGGAGCTTGACCTCGGCCAGGCTCATGCTCAAAGTGTTCCGGCCCTCGACGGCGCTGAGGAGATCGCCCGCCTTCACGGCGGCGGCCTCGGCCGGAGAGCCCGCGACGACGTTCACGACCTGGGGGAAGGCCGCGTAGCGCTTGAGGACGACGATCCCCGGCTCCGTGTCCTGAGGAGTCCGGGCCCGGCGGGCGGCCAGGAGGTCCTTGGTGAGGTAGGCGGACAGGGGGTCGAGCGAGTTGACCATGCCGCGGTAGGCCCCCTCGGCGGTCCGGACGGGGTCCCTCTCCTCGAGATAATCGTCGCGGACGAGACCCATGAGGGTGTCGAGGAGCTCGAAGCCCCTGGCCGCGGCGGGAGCGTGGCCCCCGGGCAGGAAGCCCATCTGGACGACGAAGAACAGGGCCGCGGCCAGCAGGGCCGCCAGCAGGAACCAGCGGTATCTCGGGACTCTTTTCATGGCGGTGAGGACATCCATTCTATCACCTCCGCTTCAGCCATTGCAAGGGATCGAGCGCCTTGGTCTTGAAGCGGACCTCGAAGTAGAGGCACTCGCCCTTGAGGGAGCCGGTGTCGCCGACCACGGCGACGGGCTGCCCGGCCCGGACCATCTCGCCGACCGCGGCCAGGAACTCGGAACAGTGCCCGTAGAGGGTGTAGTAGGTCATGCCGTGGTCGACGATGAGGAGGTTCCCGTAGCCCTGGAAGTAGCTGGCGTAGACGACCTTGCCGCCGTGGACGGACAGGATGAGCGACTTGCCTCCGGCCGGCCTGATCTCGACGCCCTTGTTCATGACGACCGTGCTGAAGTCGGGGTGCTTCTCGAAGCCGAAGGGGGTGATGATGCGCCCCTCGAGCGGCCACGGCAGCTTGCCCTTGCGCTCGTAGAGGGGCACGAAGGCCGCCGGCAGGACCCACTCCTGGGCGATGATCTTGTTCATCAGCTTCTGGAGCTCCTCGGCGCTTTCGGAGAGCTCGGCCAGGGTCTTCTTGTAGGTCTCCCGGTTCTTGCGGATGTCCTGGACGAGGGTCGCGCTCTTGCGGGCCTCGGTCTCGAGCTCCTGCTTCTTGAGCCGGGCGGCCCGGGCCATCGCCGCGAGGTCCCTCTGCTTGCTCTCGAGCGCGGACTCGGCCCGGCGCAGCCCGTCGAGGGAGGCCAGGAACCCGGACACGGCCCTGTCCCTGTCGCGGGCGAGGATGGCCAGCTGCTTGCTCTGGGAGGCGTAGGTCTCGAAGTCCCGGGCCTGGAGCAGGAACTGGAAGAAGTCGGGGCGGCCGAACTTGTAGAGGGCCACGAGGGTCTTCTCGATGGCTTCGCGCTCCCGGTCGACGCCGGCCCGGAGGCCGCGGATGTCCTTCTGGATGTCGGCCAGCTCCGTCCGGCCCCGCTCGATCTCGACGTTCTGGGCCGCGAGCTCCCTCTCGACCAGGCTCTTGTTGAGGTTGATCCGGGTCAGGGAGGAGAGGACGGAGGACTCCTTGCGGGCCTCGGTCTCGAGGCGGGCCCGGAGGTCCTTGATCTGGCCGTTGAGGCGGGCGAGCCTCTGCTCGAAGTCGGAGACGCTCTGGGACTTGGCGGCGGGCGCCGGGGAGGGCCGGGATTGCCCGGGGGCGGCGGAAGGGAGGAGGAGCGGCAGGGCGGCGGCGAGGACGAGGGACGCCGGCAGGACGCTTCGCATCCCTTAGTTTATAGCATAAATCGCGTCCGCCGGAAAAAGTGGCGGGCCGGTCGCGGTTTGGGCTATATTGGGAGCATGATCGAGAAAGCGAGGGGGAAGGGCGGCTTCGCCGCCGACGGCGAGGCCATCTGGCGGGCGGCCCTGGCGGCCGTCGATCCGTGGAGCATCGTGCGGGACGCCGTCGTCCGCGAGGGGGACGCCGTCCGGATCCAGGGCCGGGAGTTCGACCTGGCCGCGCGCGAGCGCGTCTTCGTCCTCTCGTTCGGCAAGGCCGCCGCGGCCATGGGCGAGGCCCTGGCGGCGACGCTCGACGAGCGCCTGACGGAGGGGCTGGCCGTCGTGCCGGGGCCCGTCACGGGGGCGTCCGGCCGGCTCGAGACCATCGAGGCCTCCCACCCCGTCCCCGACGCGCGGAGCGTCGAGGCGGGCCGGCGGGCCCTCGACCTGGCCTCGAAGGCGGGGGAGAAGGACCTCCTGTTCGTCTGCATCTCGGGCGGCGGCTCGTCGCTCCTGACCCTACCGGCCGAGGGCATCGCTCTCGACAAGAAGCGGCGCCTGACCGACGACCTTCTCCGCGCCGGGGCGACCATCCGCGAGCTCAACATCGTGCGCAAGCACCTCTCCGCGATCAAGGGCGGCCGGCTGGCCAAGGCGGCCTTCCCGGCCGAGATCGTGACGCTGGCCATCTCCGACGTCGTCGGCGACGACCTCGGGACGATCGCCTCGGGCCCGACGCACTGGGACGACTCGACGTTCGCCGAGGCCCGGGCCATCCTCGAGTGCTACGGGCTCTGGGACCAGGCCTCGGCCCTCGTCCGGGCCCGCTTCGAGGAGGGCGAGCGGGGCCTCGTCGAGGAGACGCTCAAGGAGGGCGACCCCGTCTTCGCGCGGGTCCACGCCTTCCTCGTGGCCGACAACATGACCGCCCTGCGGGGCGCCAAGCGCGAGGCGGAGAAGCGGGGCTACGAGGCCATCTTCCTGTCGTCGACCGACAGCGGCGAGGCCCGGCGGGTCGCGGCCGGCTACACGTCCTTCCTGGCCGAGCTGGCCTGCTCCGCGGGCTCGCTGCCGCGCCCGCTCTGCCTGCTCGCGGGCGGGGAGCTCACGGTCACGGTCACAGGGAAGGGGCGGGGCGGCCGCAACACCGAGTTCGCGCTGGCCGCGCTCGTCGAGATGGACAGGGCCGGCGTCGAGGGCCTCGAGTGGCTCATCCTGAGCATGGGCACCGACGGGATCGACGGCCCGACCGACGCCGCCGGCGCCTGGATCGACGCCGCGACGGCCGGCCGGGCCCGCTCGCTCGGGCTCGACGCCGCGGCCTTCCTCGCCGAGAACGACTCCTACGACTTCTTCAAGCAGACGGGGAACCTCATCGTCACCGGCCCGACGGGCACGAACGTCATGGACCTCCGCGTCTTCCTGGCCCGCGCCGCCTGACCGCCTCGTCAGTGGACGCCGGCCAGGTCCCACTTGGCGACGGTGTCGAGGACGAGCTCCGCGACGCGGTCGTTGACCCTGCGGAAATACGTCGCGGCCTGGGCCGCGTCGAAGGTCGGATACCCCTGGCCCTGCTCGTAGAGGAGGATCGTCGAGGTCACCGGGACGGCGTGGTAGGCGCCGGCGGGGGCGTTGGGCGAGGCCATCTCCGGCTTGTAGCGCTCGGGATGGACGTGCGCGGGCAGGAAGGCCTGCATGTAGGCCGTCTCGTTGTTGCCGGCGTGGCCGCCGTTCTGCTTGAAGACGTCCTTGGTGATGTCGTCGGCCAGGGTCCACCAGTTGACGACGAGGACGCGGACGCGGCGGGCGTTGGCGACCCGGGTCGCGGCCGCGTTGAGGGCCGCCGTGTTGCCGCCGTGCCCGTTGAGGACGACGATGTTGCGGAAGCCGTTGGCGGCCAGGTTGTCGAGGACCGCCTCGGCGAACGGCGCGTAGGCCTCCTGCGGGATCGAGACCGCGCCGGGGTAGGCTTTCATGGCCTCGGTCAGGCCGTAGTTGAGGGTCGGGGCGATCAGGGCGTCGACCCGGCCGGCGATGGCCCGGGCCATGGCCTCGGGGGCCAGGCTGTCGGTGCCGTTGGGGATGACGCCGTGCGGCTCGAGCGAGCCGAACGGGACGAGGACGGTCCGGATCCGGGCCGGAACGAGCTCGCCGAACTCCTGCCAGCAGAGCAGGGCCATCTCCCGCGTCGTCGGCGCCTGGGGGGGCGCCGCGGCCGCCGCCGCGGCCAAAAGCGCCAGGGTCAGGACGGACAGGGCTCTTCTCATGTCGGTCGCCTCCTCGCTGCCCTCATCTTAAGGCATCCGGGGCCGTTTGGGAACAGCCCGCGAGAGGCTTGATTTTTTCCGCGCGCGGGGTATAATGGAGCCAAGTTTTCTTGCGCCGGCTGGAGAAAGCTTCAACCACAAGAAATACATCATTTTCCCCCTTTTCTGCTGTTAAAAAACAGCCGGCACTTTTTATTTCGCGCCGAGCGATCTTTTCCCTTGCTTTCCGTCCCGGCCGGCCTATAATGGTAGTGGCTCTCTTTCGCCGGCTGGAGAGGGCTCCCCCTTTTGCTGACCTCAGCCGGCACTTTGCCGTCCCCTTTGTCCGGCCTCCGCGTTTGTGCTATCATACCGGGAATCAGGAGCGCGGAGTCCCACGATGGCCCAGATCGACTGGAAGAAAGAGCTAGCCAACCACTTCGAGAACGTCCGCGTCGTCGAGCTCTGCCAGGCGGAGACCATCGGCCAGTTCAACCAGTTCTGCGAGTTCATCGCCGAGCCCGCCTTCGAGAGCCTGACCGACGAGCTGGCCCAGCACCGCATCAAGTCCGAGCAGGCGGTGACCAAGGGCAAGAGCATCCGCTTCGCCATCTGCTTCCCGGGTCTCAAGGAGGAGCAGTTCCACTACCGCATCTCCCTGCCCAAGAACGCCGTGGAGCTGCGGCTGAAGCTCCAGATCAAGGCCCGGCCGACGCCCAAGGCCGAGTATCAGACGACGGACGAGGACTTCATGCCCGGCCTGTTCCCGTTCAAGGTGCTGAGGATGGAGAAGGACGAGGTCGTCGCCGACGTCGTCAGGCACTACTGCAGCTTCTGCTACGCCGCGCTGACGTCGCCGGACTGAAGGGGGACGCTCTTCTTGGCCTTCTTGGCCTTGGGGGGCTTGCCGGACTCGATCTTCTTCCACTCGCCGCGCTTCCAGACCCAGCGCGCGCCCACCTGCTCCCACGTCCCCGGGACCCAGAGCATGTTCTTCTTGCCCTTGACCCAGCGGCCGTCGATCCACTCGTAGTTGATCCCGGCCCACTTCCAGTAGCCGGGGGTCCAGACGTGCTTGGGGCTCGGCTGGGGGGGCGGGGTCTCGATCCGGAGCGGCGGCGGCGCGACCCGCGGGTCCTCGCCGGCCGTGGCCGCGGCGCCGGGCAGGGCGGCCAGGCACAGGGCCGCCAGGAGGGCGATCGCGGCGCTTCTCACTTTTTCTTTCTTCTCTCGAGTTTAGTCGCCCGGGCCGGCCGGAGTTCCGGCTTTCGCCGGACCCCCGGCCGGCCCGGGCAGTCGACGGCCGAGGCGGCCGTTGAAAGCGTCTAGAAGCGGATGCGGATGCCGGCCTGGAGGCTGAATCCGCTCAGATCGATCCTGGGCTCGGTGAACGTGACGAACTCGTCGTCGATCGGTTCGGTGTCCTCGAGCGTGAAGATGCTGTAGTGCTCCTCGGGGTCGAGCCCCTGGTAATTCGCGATGTAGAGCTTGCCTTCGTCGCCGTCCGAGCCGCCGTCGCTGTAAAGCGTCTCGCTCGTGGCCGTTTCGAAGGTCTTGAACTTGGCGTAGCGGCCGACGGCCTCGACGAAGAAACCCATCATCGGCGAGAACTTGTACTCGAAGCCCAGCCCGCCCTGGAAGCCGATGTCGGAGCTGCGCTTGCCTTCGAGCGTCATCTCCATCCAGTTGTCGCCAGTCTGTTCGATCAGCATGGCGGCGTCGAGCTTGAGCCCGGTGTAGAGGGCCGCGCCGACGTCGGCGGTCAGGTTGATCTTCTCGGCCATGGGGACCGTGAAGAACACGCCCAGCTTGACGGGCATGGCGCTGAGCGTCGGGGTGGCCTCGATGTCGATGTAGCCGGTCTCGTCGGTGAGCGACAGGCTCGACGTCTTGGAGCTGCGGAGGTAGCCGACGCCGACGCCGACGCCGATGACGGGCGTGATCTGGTAGATGAAATCGGCCCCGAAGCTCATGCCGCCGTGGACGGGCTTGTACCCGCCGGTCAGGGTGGCTTCCGGTATCCAGTCCCCGTAGAGCTCCAGCAGCTCGAAGTAGCCGTCGCTGCCGTCGTTGACGTCGGCGGCGGACATGTAGCTGTACCCGCCGTAGAGCTTGACGGAGAAGCGGGAGAAGCCCGTTCCGCCCGTCGCCAAACCTGTTTCGAGCTGGGCGGCCTTGTTCTCGCGGGCGATCCGGTCGATCAGGCTGTCGAAGCCCGCCGGGAAGACGAGGTCGGTCCCCCCGATCTCGGGGTTCGTCGCCGCGGCTGCCGGAGGCGCCCATATCAGCAGGCCGGCGGCCAGCAGTCCGAAACACAGCAATCCGTGGGAAAGAACTTTCGTGCGCACTGCGCACCTCCTTGAACAGAATTCGTCAGACATTTAGTCGCGCGACCGGCCGGGAATGCGAAAATCGGGGACGCCGGGCCTAGCCCCTGATCCGGTACTCCCGGAACTGGGTGCCCCGGAACTTGTCCAGGAGGAAGAGCCGGTCGCCTTCGATGAACACGCCGTCGACGAAGAAGTCGAGCGGGAGCGAGCCGAGGAGCGCGCCGTCGGCGTCGAAGATCTCGAGCTTGTAAGCGTCGGTCGTCCGGAGCTCTTGGCCCTCGCCCACGACCTGGTAGCCGATCGTCCGCCCGCCGCCCGAGCTCATGGTCATGCTGACCGAGGTCCCGACCTGCTCC
>CAZFBC010000013.1:0-16637 GCA_964517245.1 uncultured Eubacteriales bacterium
CCGACCTTTGGATCCGGAGTCCAACGCTCTATCCAGCTGAGCTACAGGCACGCAGGGACCGGAAAAGCCACTCAGTTATAGCGGAAACGCGGCCAAAAGGCAAGGCGCGAGCACGGTAGCGGGCCCGGTCACGCCGGCCCGGAACGCAGGAGCGCGGTCGGGTCGACGCGGAGAAGCTCGCCCACGGCCTCGAAGGCCCGCGTCCACTCCTTGGACTGCCGGCCGCGGATCGTCTTCCCGGTCGAGAAATAGATGTTCTGGCTCTGCCAGAGGTCGAATCCGAGGTCCAGCCGCTTCAGGACGGTCAGGATCCCCTCGACTTTTTCCAGCCCGGCGACGTCGCCGGGCTTTTCGGCCCAGGCGGCCACGAGCGCCCCGACCTTCTTGCCGACGATGAGGCTCAGGGCCTCGCCGTCGGGCTTGAACGACCAGGCCGCGTACTCGTCGGCGATCTTGCGCAGCCTCTCGAGGTCGATGCCCGGCCCCTCCATCAGGCGGCGGAGATCGGTGTTGAGGACGAACTGGGCCGGGGTCGCGAGCGCCTCCGGCAGCGGGATCTGCATCTCCCGCATGGCCTGCATGATGGCGTAGTTCGACTCGAAGATCTGCCGGAAATCCGCCTCGAGGCCGCGCAGGCTCCCCTCCAGGATCTTGAACAGGATCTTCCGCTTCTCCTCCGTGAAGAGGTGCCAGAGCGTGTAGCCGTGGGCCCCGAAGTGTTGGTCGATGAGCCTCATGACCGACGCCATGTCGCCCTTGCCGAAGGCCTCGGCGATCGCCCGGCACATGGCCCCGTAGGGGGCCTCCCCGCCGTGGTCCCGCACGCCCGCCGTGATGTTCTGGTCGCCGAGATGGAGGACGGCGTAATCGACGGTCCGCTCCTCCCAGGTGACGCTCGACCGCAGCCGGACCTTGCCCAGGGCCAGCTTCCGCTGTCCGGACTCTTTCTTGGCGAAGACGTCCGCCTCCGCCGCGTAATGGGCGATCCCGGCGGCCTGGGGGTCGGGCTCGAACAGCGAGGACACGGCGTAATGGGCGCCGAGGCGGAGGAAATCGACGACAGCCGGCCGGACGAGCTTGTCGAAGACCTCGGCCCCGTTCCCGTGCCGGGACAGGTTGCTCCGCGCCTTCCCGAGCATCCCGACGAACTCGGGCTCGAGGTCGACGCCGGCGACGTCGCGGGCGAGCTGCATCGTCCGGGCGGCGTACTGCAGGATCTGGACGGTCTCGACGTTGGAGATGTCGTCGAAGAACCAGCCGTCGCTCGTGAAGATGAGCATCGCGTGGCGCTCCATCTCGAGGAGCTTGAGGATCCTGGTCTTGTCCGCGGCGGAGAGGGGACGGCCGACGTTCCCGGCGAAGAAGGCCTCGACCGACGCGGGCGACCGGTCGAGGACGACCCGGATGTAATCGTCCCGGGCGCCCCACGGGTCCGGCGCGTAGGCGATCAGGCCGGCCTCGTAGACCGCCGCCGCCTCGGCCCCCAGCCAATCCATGGCCTTCCGCAGCGGGGTGCGCCATTTCTGGTTCCAGCCGGCGTGGGCGCCGGAGCTGCAGGCGCAATCGCTCCGCCAGCGCTCGACGCCGTGGCCGCAGCTCCACGATGTGTCCCCGGCGATCCGGACCTCGTCGGCCGGCGGGAACCGCTCCAGGTAGTCCCCGTAGACGGTGATCTCCGCGAGCCCGTTCTCCCCGATGTGGCGGAGGGCGTAGGCCAGGGCCATCTCGCCGAAGCGGTGGTGGTGCCCGTAGGACTCGCCGTCGGTCGCGATGTGGACGAGCTCGGGGTGCGCGCCCGCCCCGAGGGAGAAGCCGGCGACCAGCCTCTTGGCGAAGAGCTCCCCGTTGCGGAGGAGGTTGCCGAAGGCGATGTCGTGGGAGACCGGGCCGTCGTAGAAGAAGAGGGCGATCGTCCGGCCCGAGGGCAGCCGGCAGAGGTAGGGCTTCTTCGGGTCGACCCGGCCCCCGCTCACGTCCTGCCACTCGCCGCCCGCGAGCGGCCGGACCTCGCAGGCCTGGTGCTGGGCCAGGAGCGTGAACGCGATGCCCTCGCCGGCCATGATGTCGAGCGACTCCAGGTCGACCGCCGTCTCCGGCAGCCACATCCCCTCGGGCCTCCGGCCGAACCGGGATTCGAAGTCCCGGATCCCCCAGACGACTTGGGTCCGCTTGTCGCGTCGCGAGGCCAGGGGCATGATGATGTGGCTGTGAGCCTGGGCCATGGCCGTCCCGTGGCCCCGGAAGCGGGCCCGGCTCTCGCGGTCCGCCTCGAGGATGGCCCGGTAGGCCTCCGGGCTCGCCCGCTCCATCCAGGAGAGGAGCGTCGGGCCGGCGTCGAACGAGATCGAGGCGTAGTTGTTGACGATGTCGACGATGCGGTCCCGGTCGTCGAGGATCCGGGCGGCCGCGTTCGGCGCGTAGCTCTCGGCCGCGACGCGCTCGTTCCAGTCGTGGTAGGGCGCCGCCGAGTCCTGGACCTCGATCTGCTCGAGCCAGGCGTTCTCCCGCGGCGGCTGGTAGAAATGGCCGTGAATGCAGACGAAGCGGTTCACATCTCCCTCTTGAAGACCAGGACCCCGAGCGGCGGCAGGGTCAGCCGCAGCGAGTGGCTCCGGCCGTGGAGCGGCTCGGCGACCGCCTCGACCGCGCCGAGGTTCCCCATCCCCTTTCCGCCGTACTCCCGGGCGTCGCTGTTCAGCAGCTCCTTCCACGGGCCGCCGGCCGGCACGCCGACGCGGTAGTCCCCGTGGGCGACGGGGGTGAAGTTGCAGACGACCAGGACGAGGTCCGGCGTCGACCGCCCCTTCCTGAGGTAGCTGACGATGCTGTGGTCGACGTCGTTGAAGTCGACCCACTCGAACCCGGCCGCCTCGACGTCGAGCTCGTGGAGCGCCGGCTCCCGGCGGTAGAGGCCGTTCAGGTCCCTGACCCAGCGCTGGACGTCCCGGTGCGTCTGGTGGTCGAGGGCGTGCCACTCCAGGCTCTCCTCGTGCGTCCACTCCTTCCACTGGGCGAACTCGCCGCCCATGAACAGGAGCTTCTTGCCCGGGTGGGTGAACATGTACCCGTAGAGGGCCTTGAGGTTGGCGTACTTCTCCATCTCGAGGCCGGGCATCTTGCCGACGAGCGAGCCCTTGCCGTGGACGGCCTCGTCGTGCGACAGCGGCAGGACGAAGTTCTCCGTGTAGGCGTACCACATGCTGAAGGTCAGGTCGTTGTGGCTGAACTTGCGGAACAGGGGGTCCCGGCTGAAGTAGGCCAGCATGTCGTGCATCCAGCCCATTTTCCACTTGAGGCCGAAGCCCAGGCCGCCGAGGTGGACGGGCCGGGTGACCATGGGCCAGGCCGTCGATTCCTCGGCGGTCGTCTGGATGTCGGGGAAGGCGCCGTAGGCGACCTCGTTGAGGCGGCGGATGAAGCTCAGGGCCTCGAGGTTCTCCCGGCCGCCGTAGCGGTTGGGGATCCACTCCCCCTCTTTCCGGGAGTAGTCGAGGTAGAGCATCGAGGCCACGGCGTCGATGCGCAGGCCGTCGGCGTGGTAGCGGTCGAGCCAGAACAGGGCCGAGCTGATGAGGAACTCGCGGACCTCGTTACGGCCGTAGTTGAAGATGGCGCTCTTCCAGTCGGGGTGGAAGCCCTTGCGGGGGTCCTCGTGCTCGTAGAGCGAGGTGCCGTCGAAGCGCCCCAGGCCGTGGCCGTCGGTGGCGAAGTGCGAGGGCACCCAGTCCAGAATGACGCCGATGTCGTGGTGGTGGAGCATGTCGACGAGGTACATGAAGTCCTGGGGCGTCCCGTAGCGGCTGGTCGGCGCGAAGTAGCCGATCGACTGGTAGCCCCACGACCCGTAGAACGGGTGCTCCATGACCGGCATGATCTCGACGTGGGTGAAGCCCATGTCCCGGACGTACTCGGCGAGAAGCGGGGCCATTTCGCGGTAGGTCAGCGGGCGGTTCCCCTCCTCGGGGACGCGCCGCCACGACCCGAGGTGGACCTCGTAGACGGAGACGGGGGCGTCGAGGGCGTTGCGCTTCCCCCGCTTGGCCATCCAGTCCCCGTCGCACCAGCGGTAGTCCAGGTCCCAGACGACGGAGGCGGACCGCGGCGGGGCCTCGGAGTAGAAGCCCAGGGGATCGGCCTTCTCCGCCCGGGACCCGCCGATCTTCGAGGTGACGGCGTACTTGTAGAGGGCCCCCTTGCCGACGCCGGGGATGAAGCCCTCCCAGATGCCGGAATCGTCCCAGCGGGCCTCCAGGGGATGGCGGCCGGGTTTCCAGCCGTTGAAATCGCCGATCACGGAGACGCGCGCGGCGTTGGGGGCCCAGACGGCGAAGTGCGTGCCGTCCCGGCCGTCGACGGCCAGGGCGTGGGCGCCCAGCTTGTCGAAGAGCTTGAAGTGGTTGCCCTCTTTGAAGAGGTAGATGTCCCCTTCCGTGAGAAGGGTCGGCCCGTGGATGACCTTGCCGGGGCCGTCTTTCGAAATGTCCGTCATGTCCGTGCTCCCGCGGCGCCCGGGGTTCAGGCGGCGTCCTTGCCCGCCCTGACGATCCTCGCCCACTCGTCGCGAAGGGTCACGGTGCGGTTGAAGACGAGGGCGCCGGGCTTGGAGTCGCGGCGGTCGGCGACGAAGTAGCCCAGGCGCTCGAACTGCCAGCGGCTCTCGGGCGCAGCGGCGGCCAGGGCGGGCTCGAGCTTGGCGGCGGGGAGGGCCTCGAGCGAGCGGGGGTTGAGGGTCGCCTTCCAGTCGACGCCCTCGGCGACGGCGGAGGGATCGCGGACCGTGAACAGGGTGTCATAGAGGCGGACCTCGGCGTCGACGGCGTGCCGCGCCGAGACCCAGTGGAGGGTGGCCTTGACCTTGCGGCCGTCGGGCGGGTTGTCCCCGCCCCGGGTCGCCGGGTCGTAGGTGCAGCGCAGCTCGACGACGTTGCCGGCCGCGTCCTTGACGGCCTCGACGCACTTGACGAAGTAGGCGTAGCGGAGGCGCACTTCTTTCCCCGGCGAGAGCCGGTAGAACTTCGAGGGCGGGTCCTCCATGAAGTCGTCGCGCTCGATCCACAGCTCGCGCGAGAAGGGGACCTTGCGTGTGCCGGCGGAAGGATCTTCGGGATTGTTGACGGCCTCGAACTCCTCGACCTTGTCCTCGGGGTAGTTGGTGATGACGACCTTGAGCGGGCGGAGGACGGCCATGACGCGGGGGGCGACGCGGTTGAGGTGGTCTCGGACGCACATCTCGAGCAGCGGCAGGTCGACGAGGCTGTTGTCCTTGGCCACGCCGATCGTGTCGCAGAACGCGGCGATGGCCTCGGGCGTGAAGCCGCGCCGCCGGAAGCCGGAGATGGTCGGCATGCGCGGGTCGTCCCAGCCGCCGACGAGCCCGGATTCGACGAGCTCGAGCAGGCGCCGCTTGCTGAGCACGGTGTGGCTCAGGTTGAGGCGGGCGAACTCGATCTGCCGGGGATGGTGGACGCCGAGCTGGCCGAGGAACCAGTCGTAGAGGGGCCGGTGGACCTCGAACTCGAGGGTGCAGATGGAGTGGGTGACGCCCTCGATGGAGTCGCTCTGGCCGTGGGCCCAGTCGTAGGTCGGATAGATGCACCAGGCGTCGCCCCGGCGGTAGTGGCGCTCGCGGCGGATGCGGTACATCAGCGGGTCGCGCAGGAGCATGTTCGGCGAGGCCATGTCGATCTTGGCCCGGAGGGTCCTGGAGCCGTCGGGGAACTCGCCGGCCCGCATGCGGGCGAAGAGGTCGAGGTTCTCCTCGACCGAGCGGTCCCGGTAGGGGCTCTCGACGCCCGGCCGGGTCACCGTGCCCCGCTGCTCGCGGAGCTTGTCGACGGGGAGGTCGCAGACGTAGGCGACGCCCTTCCGGATGAGGACGACGGCCCACTCGTAGAGCTTCTCGTAGTAGTCGGAGGCGTAGTACTCGCGGTCCGCCCAGTCGAAGCCGAGCCAGCGGACGTCCTCCTTGATGGCCTCGACGTAGGAGAGGTCCTCGGTCTCGGGGTTGGTGTCGTCCATGCGCAGGTTGCAGAGGCCGTTGTAGTCCCGGGCCAGGCCGAAGTTGAGGTGGAGCGACTTGGCGTGGCCGATGTGGAGGTAGCCGTTGGGCTCGGGCGGGAAGCGGGTGTGGACCCGGTCGAAGCGGCCGGCCCGCAGGGTCTCGTCGACGATGTCGCGGACGAAGTTGGACTTGGGCTTGGGCGTCTCGTCAGGCATGCGCGGCTCTCCTCATGCGGGCGACGACGCGCTCGCGGCCGAGGACCTCCATCATCTCGAACAGGCCGGCGCCCTTGGTCTTGCCGCTGACGGCCATGCGGGCGGGGTGGACGATCGGGCCGGCCTTGATGCCGCGCTCGGCGGCGAACTGGCGGAAGGCGTCCTCGATGGCCGCGTGGGTGAAGTCGCCGAGGCCCGCCAGGCGGTCGGCGAGGACCGTCAGGTACTCGCGGCTCTCCGGCGCGTCGAGGTGCCTGCGCCCCTCCTCGTCGAGGGCGAAGTCGTCGCGGAAGAAGCAGTCGGTCATGGCCGGGAACTCGCTCAGGGTCTTGGTCCGGACCTTGTAGAGGTCGAGGACCTTGGCGAGGTAGGCGTCGGGGACGCCCGCGGCCGGGAGGCCGGCCGCCTCCATCTGGGCCCGGACGAGGGGCAGGAGGCGGTCGTTCGGGGACCTCACGATGTATTCCGCGTTGAGCCAGCGGAGCTTCTGGAGGTCGAACTTGGCCTGGACGTCGTTCATCTCCGAGATCTCGAAGAGGCGGACGATCTCGTCGAGGGGCATGATCTCGCGCCCGTCGCGCGGCATCCAGCCGAGGAGGACGAGGTAGTTGGCCAGGGCCTCGGGCAGGAAGCCCTCGCGCTTGTACTCCTCGACGGAGACGCCGCCGTGGCGCTTGGAGAGCTTCGAGCCGTCGGCGCCGAGGATGAGCGGCATGTGGCCGAAGCGCGGCGGCTCCAGGCCGAAGGCCTCGTAGAAGACGATCTGCTTGGGCGTGTTGCTGATGTGGTCGTCGCCGCGGAGGATGTGGGTGATGCCGAGGTGGGCGTCGTCGACGACGCAGGAGAAGTTGTAGGTCGGCGAGCCGTCCGACTTGATGATGACCTGGTCCTTGAGGGTGTCCGACTCGACGGCGATGCGGCCGTGGACGAGGTCGTCGTAGGCGATCGTCCGGCCCGGCTCGACCCTGAACAGGACGGCGTCGCCGTCCCTGTAGGCCTGGCCCGCGGCGACGAGCTCCGCGGCCTTGGCCCGGTAGACGTCGAACCGCGCGCTCTGGCGGATGGGCTCCTCGTCCCAGTCGAGGCCGAGCCACTTGAGGTCCTCGAGGATCTCCTCGAGGAAGCGGGCCTCGGACCGCTTGAGGTCGGTGTCCTCGATCCGGAGCAGGAACTTGCCCCCGGCGTGGCGGGCGTAGAGCCAGTTGAAGATGGCCGTCCGGGCGCTCCCGATGTGGAGGAAGCCCGTCGGGCTGGGGGCGAATCTGACGCGGACCATGGATTTCTCGTTCTTCGTTCGGCCTTCGGATGGCGGCTCTCCCCGGGCGGTGAGGCCGCTGCACGGCCCCCTATTTATAGCACAGGCGGGGTGGACCGGCAAGCCGGTCGGGAGGGCGGAGAATGGTCGCTCAGTAGAGCCCCTTGTCCCGGAGGACCTGGATCGCCCCGGGCTTCTTCATGAGGGCCTCGATCTCGGCGACCGTCCGGGGGATGCCGGGGGTCAGGTTCTCGCAGCCGGTCTCCGTGACGACGACCGTGTCCTCGACCCGGACGCCGAGCTTCTCGTCGGGGTAGACGGCGAAGACGTCGCAGGCGAAGACCATGCCCGGCTCGAGCGGCCCCCGGGGGGCGCCGCCGACGTCGTGGACGGCCATGCCGACGTAGTGGCTGCCGCCGTTGCGCATGGTCCGGGGCTTGAAGAGCGGGCCGCCCATGTCGACGCCGCGCTTTTCCAGGACGGCCCGGACCTCCTCGGCGACCTGGTCGAAGGTCACGCCCGGCCTGTAGAGCTCGACGCTGGCCCGCTGGACGGCCAGGGCGGCCTCGTAGATCTCGCGCTGCCGGGGCGTGAATTTCCCGTTGGCGGGATAGGAGATGGAGATGTCCACGTCGTAGTAGCCGAGGTCGGGGCCGGCGTCGACGACGAGGAAGTCGCCGTCGGCGAGGACCCGGTCGTGCTTGTAGTAATGGAGATGGGGATGGTTCTCGTCGGAGCTGATGATGGTGTTGTAGGCGATGTCCTGGGCCCCTTCGCGCCGGCAGACGAACTCGAACAGGGCGGCCACCTCCCACTCCCCCGTCCCGGGGCGGGTGGCCCGCATGATCTCGGTCATGGCCTTGACGCCGATGCGGCCGGCCCGGCGCAGGAGAGCGATCTCGGCCGGGGACTTGATCGTCCGGAGGTCCCAGATCGCCGCCGAGCAGTCCCTGACCTCGGCCCCGGGGAAGCGCTCCCGGAGGTGCCTGACGAACTGGAGCTCGCGCGTGAGACGGCCGTCCCAGGGGTCGAGGGTCATGCCGCGCTGGAGGGTCCCGAGCTTCTCGGACGAGACCTCGCGCATGAGCTCCTCGGGCTTGAAGGGCGTGTAGAGGACGTAGCCCTGGCCGGCGAGCCGGGCGAGGGCCGGCCCGAGCTGGTCGGCCGGAGCGACCTGCTCGATGCCCGTGAAGGCGCGGGTGTCCGTGACGAGGGCGGCCGGCAGGCCCTCGCCTCGCGCCTCGCGCTCGCCCATGGTGAAGAAGAGCGTCGTCTGCTTGCGCCGGCCGTCGACGATCAGGGCGGCGCCGGGGATCTCGACGCCCGAGAAGTACATGACGTCGTTGTTCTGGAAAAACGGGACGTAGCCGACGACCGGCTTGGCGCCGAGGATGATCGCGGCCCCGTCGGGGACGGCCTCCATCAGGCGGGCCCGGCGCGCGGCGTACTCGGACCTCTCGAAGACGAGCCCCGCGGAGCCGGGCGGGCGTGTCGGGGACGCGGTGACGGGGACGACGGCGAGCGACAGGACTGAGAACACGGCGAGGGCGGCGGCCAGGGCGCCGCCCGGGAGGGATCTTCTCATCGGCCGACTCCTTTCAGGACGGGAGCGCGGTGGGGCGCGCCCGAGGAGCCGACTATAGCAAAGGCCCCGGCCGCCAACAAGGGCCGGGAAGGGCCGGCGGGCGTGGGCGCGCGGCCGGCAAGGGCCGGGGACATGTGCCTCGGGTACGTGTCCCCATCGCGTTCCCGTCGCGTTTGACCGTGGGCCGCGGTTGATGTATATCCCTCTCTCCGGAGGAGACCCCATGAAAAAAAGCGTCGTCGCCCTGTCGCTTTCGCTGGCGCTGGCCGCCGGCCTCGTCCCGGGCCCGGCCGCGGGCGCCGCGGCCGCTCCCGCCAAGGTCAAGATCGCCAAGGAGAAGCGCTTCGTCCTCGACTGGCTGGCCCGCCCCGAAACGATGGAGAAGTTCGGCCGCATCTCCGACGCGATCTGGGAATACGCCGAGCTCGGCCTCCAGGAGTTCAACTCCTCGAAGCTCCTGGCCGACACGCTCGAGGCGGCCGGGTTCACGGTCGAGCGCGGCCTGGCCGGGATGCCGACCTGTTTCGTGGCCAGCTACGGCTCCGGGAAGCCCGTCGTCGGCCTCCTCGGCGAGTTCGACGCCCTGCCCATGCTCTCCCAGAAGGGGCGTGTCGCCAAGAAGGACCCGGTCGTCGAGGGGGCGCCCGGCCACGGCTGCGGCCACAACGCCATGGGCACGGCGGCGGCCGCGGCGGCCATCGCGGTCAAGGAGGCCATGGCCGCCCACGGCATCAAGGGCACGATCAAGGTCTTCGGCTCGCCGGCCGAGGAGATCGTGGCCAGCCGGCCCTACATGATCCGGGCCGGTCTCTTCGAGGGGGTCGATGCCGTCATCGACAACCACAGCTCGAGCTCCTTCGGCACGGGCTACGGCGTCGACGGCAACGCCCTGTTCTCGACGATCTTCACCTTCAAGGGCAAGACGGCCCACTCGGCCGGGGCGCCCTGGGTCGGCCGGAGCGCCCTCGACGCCGTCGAGATCATGAACGTGGCGGCCAACTACCTCCGCGAGCATCTGCACGTGTCCCAGCGCCTCCACTACGTCGTCCTCGAGGGCGGCGAGGCGCCCAACGTCGTCCCCGACAGGGCCAGCGTCTGGTACTACGTCCGGAACACGGACGAGCGGCTCGAGGAGATGTACCGGCGGGTCGTCGACTGCGCCAGGGCCGGAGCCCTGGCCGCCGGCGTGGAGCTGGCCTCGACGCAGGTCGTCAGCGCCATCCACCAGCGCCACGCCAACAAGGCCGCAGCCGAGCTGCTCCAGCGGAACATCGAGCTCGTCGGGATGCCGGCCTGGAGCGAGGACGAGCAGGCCTTCGCCCGGGCCCTGCAGAAGGAGCTCGGCGTCGAGGAGAAGGGCCTGCCGGGGAAGGTCGACAGGCTCGAGGCCCCGAAGGGCGCCGACACCGGCGGCGGCTCGTCCGACGTCGGCGACGTCACTTTGATCGCCCCCACGGCGACGGTCGGGTTCCCCGGGCTCGTCCCCGGGGCCATCGGCCACCACTGGTCGGCCGTCGCCTGCTTCCGCGGTTCGACGACCTGGAAGGGCCTTAACGCCGGGGCCAAGGTCATCGCCGCCTCGGCCGTCGACCTGCTGACGAGGCCGGAGGAGCTGGCCAGGCTGCGGGAGGAGTTCGAGGCGTACTCGAAGGCCCACCCCTACAAGCCGTTCCTGCCGGCCGACGCGACGCCTCCGAACGACCTCAACAAGGGGCTCATGGACAAGTACCGCGGGCTGCTCGAAAAGGCCCTCGCCGCCCGGTAGGAAGAAGACAGAAGGGGTCAAACCTTAAATTTTTTAATTTCCGCATCAGCCGGGCCGGCCGTCGAATAAATTAAAAAATTTAAGGTTTGACCCCTTCTTATTCTTTCTTTTACTTATAGACCGGCTCGACCCCCATGTTGTGGAACATGAACGACCACTTGTCGGCCAGGCCCTCGATGGCCTTGGTGACGTTGCTCGAGCCGTGGCCGGACCGCACCTCGACGCGGATGACGACCGGCCTGGCGCAGCCGTGGTTCTCCTGCAGCGCCGCCGCGAACTTGAACGAGTGGGCGGGCACGACGCGGTCGTCGTGGTCGGCCGTCGTCACCATGGTCGCCGGGTAGCACGTGCCGGGCTTGAAGTTGTGGAGCGGCGAGTAGGCGTAGAGGTAGCCGAAGTCCTTCTCGTTGTCGCTCGAGCCGTACTCGACCGCCCAGCCCCAGCCGACCGTGAACTTGTGGTAGCGGAGCATGTCCATGACGCCGACCGCCGGGAAGGCGACCCCGAAGAGCTCGGGCCGCTGGGTCATGACCGCGCCGACGAGGAGGCCGCCGTTCGAGCCGCCGGCGATGGCCAGCCGGCCCGTCGAGGTGTACTTCTCGGCGATCAGGTACTCGGCCGCGGCGATGAAGTCGTCGAACACGTTCTGTTTCTTCTCGAGCATGCCGGCCTTGTGCCAGGCCTCGCCGTACTCGCCGCCGCCCCGGAGGTTGGGCATGGCGAAGACGCCGCCGTTCTCGAGCAGGACGATGTTGCCGGCGTTGAAGGCCGGAGTCTCGCTGATGTTGAAGCCGCCGTAGGCCGTCAGGTAGGCCGGGTTCTTCCCGTCGAGCTTCAGGCCTTTTTTGTGGACGATGAACATCGGCACCTTCGTCCCGTCCTTGCTGGCGTAGAAGACCTGCTTCGTCTCGTAGGCGGCCGGGTCGAACTTGACCTCGCTCGTGCGGAAGACCTCGGACGCGCCCGTGGCCGGGTCGAACTTGTAGATCGCCGGCGGGTAGGTGAACGAGGTGAAGGTGTAGAAGAGGGTCTTCTCGTCCCGCTTGCCGCCGAAGCCGCCCGCCGTGCCCAGGGCCGGCAGGACGATCTCGCGGACGAGCGCGCCGTCGAGGGCGTGCTGGGTGATCCGGGTGTTGGCGTCCTTGAGGTAGTTGCAGAAGAGGTACCCGCCGGCCGTCCCGGCGCCGCTCAGGACCTCGGGCTTTTCGGCGACGACCGTCCGCCACTTGTCCTTGGCCGAGTCCTTGGGATCGACGGCCACGACGCGGAAGTTCGGGGCATCCTCGTTGGTGTAGACGAGGACCCGGCCGTCGACGACCTCGATCGGCGAGCTGTCGAACTCGAAGCCCTTGACCAGGAGATCGAGCTTCGCGTCCTTCTTCGTCAGGTCTTTGATGTAGAGCTCGGACCCGCTCGTGCCCTCGGACAGGACGAGGAAGAGGTATCTCTCGTCCTCGGTCGTCCCGGCGCCGACGTAGCGCAGGGGGTGCTCCCGATCCTCCCAGACGAGCGTGTCCTTCTCCTGGGGGTCGCCGAGCTTGTGGTAGAAGACCTTCTGGTACTCGTTCTTGGCCTGGAGCTCGTCGCCCGGGGCCGGCTTGTCGTAGCCGCTGTAGTAGAAGCCCTCGCCGTGCCAGGCCGCGCCGGAGAACTTGACCCACTGGACGCGGTCGGGCAGCTCCCGCTTCGTGGCGATCTCCATGACCCGGATCTCGGACCAGTCGGAGCCGGCCTCGCCGCGCGAGACGGCGACGTAGCGGTCGTCGCCCGACGGGCCGATGAGGTTGGCCCGGACCGTCCCGTCGGCCGAGAGCGTGTTCGGGTCGAGGAAGACCTCGGGCTCGCCGTCGAGCCCCTTCTGGATGTAGCACACGGACTGGTTCTGGAGCCCGTCGTTCTTGTAGAAGAAGTAATGCTCCCCGGCCCGGAACGGCGACGAGTAGCGGGGGTAGTTGTAGATCTCGGTCAGCCGCGCCTTGATCTCGGGCCTGTAGGGGATGGTCTCGAGGTAGCCGAAGGTCACGGCATTCTGGGCCTCGACCCAGGCCAGGACCTCTTCGGCGTTGTCGTCCTCGAGCCAGCGGTAGGGGTCGGCGACCTTGGTCCCGAAGTAGTCGTCGACCTGGTCGACCTTCTTCGTGACGGGATAGGTCAGCCGGGCCGCCTCCTTCTGGCAGGCCGCGAAGGCCAGGACGACGGACGCCAGGACGAGCAACAGGGTCATTTTCTTCATATCCTCTCCTCTCGGGGTTCGATGCGAAGGCTCAATTGTCGCCGAAATCGACGTCGTCGGCAAGCTCGTTGACGTCGAGCCCGGGGTCGTGGGGGAAATGGGCCGCCAGCCGGCGCCCGGCCTCCTCGATCGCCGCGACCAGGCCGCCGGTGAAATCGCCCTTGCGGAAGCTCGCCGACATGTGGCCGGCCAGGGACTCCCAGAACTCCTGGCCGACCGCGGCGTGGATGCCCGTGTCGCCGAGGACGGCGAACCGCTTCCGCGACGGGACGATGAAGAAGAGGACGCCGTTCCTGTCCCGGGTCCGGGTCATGCCCAGCCGCACGAAGGCCCGCTCGGCCGCCCGGCGGACGCTCCCCCAAAAAAAGCGCGCCACCGAGACCCGGACCTCCCCCGACGACGCCAGCTCGGCGGCGGCGATGGCCGCCTTGACCCGGCCGACGTCGACCGTCCGCATGAGCTTCGGCCGGCTGTGCACGCTCATCGCCGCTCCCTCCTCACCACGATCCCGAGGCGCCGCCGCCGCCGGAGCGCCCGCCGCCGCCGCTGAACCCTCCCCCGCCTCCGCCGCCCCAGCCGCCGCCCCGTCCCCCGCCTCGCCCGCCGCTCAGGATGTTGATCAGGAGCCACAGGGCGAGCGAAGGGTTGGTGATGAAGAGGACGATCAGGACGAGGACGAGGATGCCGCCGAGGATGCCCCGGCCCGCGGACATCCCGCGCGGGGCGCCCTCCCCCTGACCGGGGACGGCGTCCTCGCCGGAGATGTAGCCGAGGAGGGCGGCGACGGCCGCCTGCACGGCCTCGTCGGGGCGGCCTTCCCGGAACCCCGGCAGCAGGATCCCGTCGACGACGCGGAAGGCGTAGGCGTCGGGGACCTCGTCCTCGAGGCCGTAGCCGACCTCGATCCGGACCTTGCGGTCCTCGGCGAAGACGAACAGGACGAGTCCGTCGTCGAGTCCGCGGCGGCCGACCTTCCAGGCCTCGAAGGCCCGGACCGCCCAGTCCTCGAGCGAGGCGTTCGGGCCGAGCGTGCGGCCGATCCAGACGAGGACCTGGCGGCCCGTCCGCCGCTCGTAGTCCTCGAGCCGGGCGTCGAGGGCCGCGACCGTCCGCGGCGCGAGGAAGCCCGCCTCGTCGGTCGCCCACCGGCCGGGCGCCGGGGGGATCCCGGCCTGGGCGGAGGCGAACGGGACCGCCAGCGCCCCGGCCAGGGCCAGGAACGCGAGCGCTCTTCGCAGCAGGTCGGATGTCACGGTCGGGCCGTCGGGACGGATCGGGTCGCCCCGCTCCGCCTAGAACTGGACCTTGGGGGCGGTCTCCGCGCCTTCCTGGGCCTTGAAGTAGGGCTTGTCCTTGAACTTCCCGCCGAAGAGCCCGGCGATGAGGACGGCCGGGAACCTGTTGCGCTTCGTGTTGAAGGCCTGGGCCGTCTCGTTGAAGCGCATGCGCTCGACGGTGATCCTGTTCTCGGTGCCCTCGAGCTGGGCCTGGAGCTCCTTGAAGTTCTCGGTGGCCTTGAGCTCGGGATACTTCTCGACGACGACGAGCAGCCGCGACAGGGCCGAGGACAGGCCCGCCTGGGCCTCCTGGAACTGCGCGAAGGCGTCGGGGGTGAGGTCGCCGGCGTTGACCTGGACCTGGCCGACCTTGGCCCGGGCCTCGGTGACGGCGGTGAAGGTGTCCTGCTCGAAGGCGGCCGCCCCCTTGACGGTCTCGACGAGGTTGGGGATGAGGTCGGCCCGGCGCTGGTAGACGTTCTCGACCTGGCCCCACTGGGCCTGGACCTTCTGGTCGAGGCCGACGAGCGAGTTGTAGACGCCGGTGACGTAGACGGCGGCCACGAGGGCGACGACGAGGACGACCACGAGGCAGCCGAGGGCGAGGGGTTTCCTGTTGGCCATTGCGTTCACTCTCCTGATCCGAAACGGTGCGGATATTTTATCATACGGGAGCCCCCGGGGCCCGGTTTTTGATATAATCGGCCCGTGAAGCGCATCGCCGTGCTGACCCGCGACTGCGGCGGGGTCAACGCCGCCATCCGGGCCGTCGTCCGGACCGCCGACGCCGCCGGCCTCGCCGTCGAGGGGGTCGTGCGCGGCTACGAGGGCCTCGTCCGCGGAGACTTCGTCCCGCTCGACCGCCGCGCGGTCTCCAACATCATCGGCCTCGGCGGGACCGTCCTCAAGACGGCCCGCTCGGAATCGTTCCTGACCGGGGAGGGGCAGAAGGCGGCCGTGGCCAACCTCCGCGCCCGGGCCGTCGACGGCCTGGTCGTCGTCGGCGGCAACGGCTCGCTCGCCGGCGCCGCGGTCTTGGCCGGCCGGCACGGCTTCCCCGTCGTCGGCGTCCCGGCCACGATCGACAACGACGTCCCCGGCGTCGCCATGTCCGTCGGGGCCGACACGGCCGTCAACGTCGCCCTCGACGCCGTCGACAAGATCCGCGACACGGCCACCTCCCTCGAGCGCATCTTCGTGGTCGAGGTCATGGGCCGCCAGTGCGGCTGGATCGCCATGCAGGTCGCCCTGGCCGGCGGCTGCGAGGAGGTCCTGCTGCCGGAGAAGGACGTGCCGCTCGAGGCCGTCTGCGCCGAGATCCGGGAGGCCAGCGCTCGGGGCAAGGCCAGCTGGATCATCGTCGTCGCCGAGGGCCGGTCGTCGGCCGCGGCCGTGGCCGAGGCGGTCACGGGGGCGACCGGGCTCGAGACGCGCATCGCCGTCCTGGGCCACGTCCAGCGCGGCGGCCGGCCGACCGCGTCCGACCGCATCCTGGCCTCGCGGCTGGGCCACGCGGCCGTCGAAGCCCTGCTCGAGGGCCGGACCGGCGGCGTGGTCCATCTAGTCGGCGGGCGGGTCGAATTCCTGCCTTTCGGCCCGGCGGAATGCCCGGAGGGAACCGACATCGAGGCCGACTACCGTCTCCTCAAGATCCTGTCCTGAGCCGAAGGAGGTCCCCATGCGCCCGACCGAGCGCTCCCTGCCCGCCCTCGCCGTCCTCGCCGTCCTCGCGACCGCCGCCGCCGCCGGTCTCGTCGCGGCCGCGCCCCAGACCAAGGCCCTCAAGGCCGCAAAGAAGATCGACGGCGGCGACCCCGCCCGGCGGCTCGCCTGGTTCGACGAGCACAAGGCCATGAGAGAGCGGTCCCCCTTCGGGGACATCCCCTGGCGCTTCATCGGCCCCTTCGACCTCAGCGGCCGGTGCACGGACGTGGCCGTGCCCGCCGGGAGCCGGACGGTCTTCTACGCCGCGGCGGCCACGGGCGGCGTCTTCAAGACGGTGAACGCCGGGACGACCTGGGAGCCGGTCTTCGACGACATGCCGACCCTGTCCGTCGGCGACCTGGCCGTCGCCGGGTCCGACCCGGACGTCGTCTGGGTCGGCACGGGCGAGGCCAACATCTTCCGGGCCTCGACGGCCGGACTCGGCGTCTTCAAGTCGACCGACGCGGGCCGGACCTGGAAGCCCATGGGCCTCGAAGGCACCGCCACCGTCGCCCGCATCGTCATCCACCCCGCGGACCCGGACACCGTCTACGTCGCCGCGACCGGCCGCGAGTGGACGTACAACCCGGAGCGGGGCGTCT
>CAZFBC010000013.1:16737-23201 GCA_964517245.1 uncultured Eubacteriales bacterium
TCGACCTCTGCCTGGCGAAGCCGTCCACGCTCTACGCCTACGTCGACAACCACACGCCCGGCGTCGAGCCCAAGGCCGGGGAGAAGGACTCCTACGGCCGGCCCCGCCGGCGGGGCATCGTCGGCGCCGAGGTCTACCGCTCCGACGACGCCGGCTCGAGCTGGCGCAAGGTCAGCCCGCCGGGCATGGAGCGCTTCGGCGGCACCTACGGCTGGGTCTTCGGCCAGATCCGCGTCGACCCCAGCTCCCCCGAGACGGTCTACATCATGGGCCTGGACCTGGCCAAGTCGACCGACGGCGGCAGGACCTGGCGCAACCTCCGCTCCCCGGGCCTCCACGGCGACCACCACGGCCTTTGGATCGACCCCCTGGACAGCGGCCACCTCCTCAACGCCAACGACGGCGGGGTCAACGTCTCCTACGACGGCGGCGCGACCTGGCGCGATTTCCACGAGGGCATTCCCTGCGTCCAGTTCTACAACGTCGCGCTGGACACGTCGACGCCGATGTGGGTCTACGGCTCGGTCCAGGACCAGGGCACCTACCGCGGCCGCGTCCCGCTCCGCCGCCCCGCCCAGGACGGGCCCGAGGGCCGGAGGGCTTCGGGGATGGGCCGGCCGAGATGGGAGACGGCCCCGGGCGGAGAGGGGACGATCATCTGCGTCGACCCGTCCGACCCCGGCACGGTCTACTCTTCGTCGTTCTACGGCCGCCTGGAGCGGTCCGAGTACCGCGACGGGAAGTGGACCAGCCGGGAGATCTACCCGCGGGCGGCCGATGGCGAGCCCGAGCTCCGCGGCCAGTGGCTGGCCGCGACGGCGCTCTCGCCCCACAACCCTCAGGTCGTCTACCACGGCTTCCAATACCTGTTCCGGTCGATGAACCGGGGCGACACGTGGGAGAGGATCAGCCCCGACCTGAGCCACAACGACCCGGCCCGGCAGGGCCGGTGGCCCTACGCCATCCCCTTCGCCACCGTCACCGCGGTCGACGAATCGCCGTTCAAGTTCGGCCTGCTCTACGCCGGCACGGACGACGGCCGCGTCTGGACGACGAAGAACGGCGGGGACGCCTGGACGGAGATCACGGCCGGCCTGCCCGCCGGCCGGCACGTCTGGAAGGTCGTCGCCTCGAAGCACGACCCGGCCACGGTCTACGTCACGCTCGTCGGCCGGCACGACGACGATTTCCTGCCCTATGTCTATAAGTCCGCCGACCACGGCAGGACCTGGGCCTCGATCGCCGCGAACATCCCCGGCGGGCCGGTCAACGTCGTCCGCGAGGACCCCGAGTCCCCGGGGGTCCTCTACGCCGGCACGGACACCGGCGTCTACGTCAGCCGGGACGCCGGCGGGTCCTGGGACGTCCTCGGCGGCGGCCTGCCGACGAGCCACGTCTGGGACATCGCCGTCCACCCGAAGGACGGCGCCCTCGTCGCCGCCACCAACGGCCGCGGGATGTGGATCATCGACGACCTCGCGCCGGTCCGCGCCGCCGCGAGATAACACCGGAGGGACGCGCATGGCCAACGTCGTCGGCATCATCATGGCCGGGGGCCAGGGCAGCCGGCTCTTCCCCCTGACCAAGGTCCGCAGCAAGCCGGCCGTCCCGGTCGCCGGCCGGTTCCGCCTCATCGACGTCTCCATCTCCAACTGCATCCACTCGAACGTCCGCAACATCTTCGTCCTGACCCAGTTCGCCAGCGAGTCGCTGCACCGGCACATCGCCACGACCTACCGTTTCGACCCCTTCCACCGCGACTCCATCACCCTGCTCTCGGCCCAGCAGACCCTCGAGAACAGGAACTGGTACCAGGGGACGGCCGACGCCGTCCGCAAGAACCTCAACTTCATCGAGGACCCGCGGGCGCTCGTCCTGGTCCTTTCCGGCGACCACCTCTACCGGATGGACTACCGCAAGTTCGTCGACTTCCACCTCACGGCGGGCGCCGAGATCAGCATCGCCGTGACGCCCGTGCCGGCGGAGCACGTCCACGAGTTCGGCGTCATGAAGGTCAACGCCCGGGGGCGGATCACCGAGTTCCGCGAGAAGCCCGGGGACCCGGCCGACGTCGACCGGATGCGGGTCGGCGAGGAGGTCTTCGACCGTTACAACGTGCCGGCCGCCGGGCGGACCCATCTCGCCTCGATGGGCATCTATCTCTTCAGCCAGTCGGTCCTCCGCGACCTCCTGGCCGGGACCGACGCCGCGGATTTCGGCAAGGAGATCATCCCCCGGGCCATCGGCGAGAGGAAGGTCTGCGGCCACTTCTTCGACGGCTACTGGGAGGACATCGGGACCATCCGGAGCTTCTTCGAGGCCCACATGGACCTGACCCGGCCGCTGCCGAAGTTCGACTTCTACGACGAGGAGCGGCCCATCTTCACCCACGCCCGCTTCCTCCCCGGCTCCAAGATCCTCGGCTCCGAGGTCGAGAACGCCATTCTCTGCGAGGGCAGCATCGTCAACCGGTCGCGCATCCGCGACTCGATCGTCGGCATCCGCTCGCGCATCGGCGAGAACTGCCGGCTCGAGCGGGCGGTCGTCATGGGCGCGGACCTCTACGAATCCCGCGAGGACCTGGCCCGGAACCGGGACCGGGGCGTCCCCGACATCGGCATCGGCCGCGACTCGGAGATCGTCAACGCCATCGTCGACAAGAACGCCCGGATCGGCCGCGGCGTCCGGCTCGTCAACAAGGACGGGACGGCGTCGGCGAGCGCGGACGATCACGCCATCGTCGACGGCATCATCGTCATCCCCAAGGACGCCGTCGTCCCGGACGGCACCGTCATCTGAGCGGCTAGGACCCGGCCAGGCGCAGGAAGACCGACTCGAGGTCGGGCGCCGTCCGCGAGGAGCGCAGGAGGCGCCACTCCCGGAGCCCGGCGTGGGCGATCGTCGATCCCCGGCGCAGGACGACGAAGCCGTCGGCGATCCTCTCCATCTCGGCCAGCATGTGCGAGCTCAGGAGGACGGTCTTCCCGGCCTCCCTCATCTCGCAGAAGGCCTCCCGGACGCACTTGATCGACGGCGGGTCGAGCGCGGAAAAGGGCTCGTCCGCTATGAGCAGGTCGGGCCGGAGGACGAGGTTCTGCAGATAGGCGAACTTCTTCGCGTTCCCGGCCGAGTACGCGGCGGGCCGCCGCCGCAGGAGGGCCGGGTCGAAGAGCAGGCTCCGGGCCGCCGTCAGGACCGAGGGCCCGAAGCCCCGCCCGTTCCCGGGACCGCCTCCCCCCCCGCCCCGCGCCGAGGCCAGGCCCAGGATGGCCCAGCCGTCGAGCCCGGGGAAGAACGCCGGCCGGTCGGGGACGTAGCCGACGCGGCCGGGCGCGACGGTCACCGTTCCCGCGTCGGGCCTCAGGAAGCCGAGGATGGCCCTGAGGGTCGTCGTCTTGCCCGCCCCGTTCTCGCCGAGCATGGCCGTGATGGTCCCCTTTCTCGTCTTGAAGCTGACCTCGCGGAGGGCCTCGACCGGGCCGAACCGCTTGGCGATCTTGTGGACTTCGACCATGGACGTCTCCTATCTCCGGAGCTCGAGCGCGCGGGAGAGCCGGCCCTGGGCGAAAAGCGCCAGGACCAGGCCGGCCGCGACCACGACGGCAAAGACGGTGAGCCGGCCGGATACGACGACGTTGGGCAGGACGGCGACGAGGGCGCCGAAGAGGAGCTTCGCGCCGGCGCCCGGGAAGCGGCCGGAGGCCGCGTAGTCGAGCAGGCCCGCCCGCGACGTGACCGTGGCGAGCAGCCCGACGACGACGGCCGCCTGGGCCAGGAGGATGACGAGGACGTTCGACCCGGCCCGGAGGAAGTGGCTCAGCGTCCCGGCCAGGGCGAGGTAGTAGGCCCCGGCGAGCAGGGCCAGCCCGAACCTCGCGGCAAGCACGGGCTCGAAGGCCCCGACGGCCAGGCCCCAGGCCGCGAGGAGCCCGAACAGGGCGCAGGCGTAGGCACCGACCGCCGCGGCCAGCACGCCGAGCTTGGCCGTCGGGTAGCCGCGGAACCGGCCGTCGAGGAAGAGCACGCTCTCGAGGGCCCCGCTGTCGACGTCGGACCGGACCGTGTCCTGGGCGGCGGCCAGGAAGACGTGCGGCAGGAGGAAGAAGAAGAGCTTCGCCGCGGTCGCGTACGAATCACGGTACCCGATCCAGGCGATGAAAGCGGGGAACACGGCGGCGGCGGCGAGCGCGAGCGGCGAGGCGAGGAGGCGCCGTCGCACGACGCGCCAGCTCAGCGCGAAAAGAGACGGATCAGACATCGCTTCAGCTCCTCCCGGCGGTCCCGGGGATCGAGATAGGGATCGTCGCGGTAAACCGCCTCCTCCCCCAGGAGCAGGGCCTTGTAGGGTATGGCGTCCACGCCGAACCTCCGGAAAAGCTCCCGGCGCCGGTCCAGGACCACGGGCAGGGTCCAGGCGTGCTTCTCGAGGAACTCCTGGAGGTCCTCGCGGAGCGCGGACGCGACCCCGACCACGGAGACCGGCCATTCCCCCTTGTCGACGAGGAAGCGGGATTCGAAGAGATCGTCGTAGCAGGCATGGCATCCCGTCGAGAAGAAGACGAGGAGCACGGGCCCGCCGCCCGGCGGCGCCGCTTCCTCGAGCGTGGAGCAGATGCGGACGTCGACGGTTTTCCCGGACGTCCCGGCGAAGCCGCCGGTGAGCCAGGCGGCGACGGCCGCCGCGATCAGGCCGGCTCTCATCGGACGACCTCGAAGATCGCCAGCTCGCCCTCGGCGTCGACGGCGAAGACGCTGCGGCCCTCGACGACGAACCGGTTCACGGGCCGCGGCAGGTCGAGCACGGCCAGGAGGCTTCCCCCGGCGTCCACGACGGACAGCCGGCGGCCGGGGCCCAGGTCCCGGCCGTCGACCGGCTCGGGCGCCGCGAGGTAGAGAGCGCCCCCGTCCCGGGCCGCGGCCCAGCAGAACCCGAGCAGCCGCTTGACCGGCCCGACGAAGGGCATGTCGAGCGGCAGGAACGGGTGCCGGGCGTCGACGGGCACCCTGGCCCGAAGGCGGCCCGCGCCGTCGTACCTGTGGATGGCCCTGTCGCCGCTGCGGTACACGACGTCGAATCCGCCCCCCTCTCCGGGACAGACCAGGATCATGTTCCGGAAGGCGTCGTACATCCTGTCGGGCGAGGACCTCGCCTCGAATCCCTCCCAGAGAAGCCGCCCGGCGCCGCCGTAGATGTGGAGGAGCGGCTCGCTCTTCCGGCGGCCGGTCGGGTTGCCCGTGACGAGGAGCGCGCCCCCGTCCAAGGCCAGGACCTTGTCGGGCGCGAAGGGCACGGCGAAGCCGCCGGCGAATATTCCTTCGCCGTCGAACGTCTGGATCCGGCGGTTGAGCTTGTCCGCGACGTGGACCTTCCCTCCCCCGACGGCGACGCCGGAAGGGAAGTTGAGCTCGCCCGGGCCGCGGCCCTTCCGGCCGATGGCCCGCAGGAACCTCCCGTCCTTCGCGAAGACCTTGACGGCGCAGTCCTGGGCGTCGGCCACGTAGAGCGCCGCCCCGTCCGAGCACAGGGACAGGGGCCGGCCGAGCAGGGCCGCGTCCGCGTCGTTCGCCGCGGCCGCGATCTCGACCGCGCGCCACCGCCCGACCGCCTGCTCTCCCGCCGCCGCGGCCGCCGCCCCGATGAGCAGGAGCGCGACGGCGCCCGCCGCCGTGCCGGCCCGGCCTTTGATCACGTCCATGCCGCACCGTCCTCCCTCGGGCGGAGAGGGCCCCCGCCGCCGGGGGCCCTCCGCGCCCCGGTCACAGGTCGAGCAGGCACTTGCCCAGGGCGATGTCGCACACCGTCAGGATGAGCGCCACTTTGTACCAGGGAGCGTCGAGCGAGAAGGCGTTCTCCCGGCATTCGATGTAGTCGTTGTGGCAGTAGTCGGCCGGCAGGGCGGCGACGGCACGGGCGGGGAAAAAGAGGACCGCCGAGGCGAGGACCAGTGCGGCCAGGGTCGATAAGGCCAGCTTCTTCATGGGGCATCTCCTTTCGCCCCCAAAGAGCAAAAGGCATGCCACCGTCCCCCGCCGCCCCGGGCGTTTCAACCCGTTGAAACCGCGAAGGATGGGCCGGAGCCTCGCGGGCCCCGGGAAAAGGCGGTTGGCGTTCGGGCCGCGGGGGCGCCGACGCGCGTCACCGTCCGTTGACGTTTCCGCTCACGACCGCGGCGCCCGCCCGAGCATCGGGACCTTGATGCCGCACTTCCTGGCGCAGGCGACGGCGTCCGGGTATCCGGCGTCCGCGTGGCGGGCGACGCCGAGGCCCGGGTCGACCGTCAGCACGCGCTCGAGCCGCCGCCCCATGGCCGCCGTCCCGTCGGCGACGACGACCATGCCGGCGTGGATCGACAGGCCGATGCCGACGCCGCCGCCGTGGTGGACGGACACCCACGAGGCGCCGCTGACGGCGTTGAGCAGGGCGTTGAGGATGGGCCAGTCGGCGATGGCGTCCGAGCCGTCGC
>CAZFBC010000014.1:0-2167 GCA_964517245.1 uncultured Eubacteriales bacterium
AGGTTGCCGGGCCGCCGTCATCAGTTCACGATGAACAGCAGGGCCCGCAGCCCGTGATAGGCGGCGGCGCTGCCGTAGGTCATGCCGAGCAGATAGTCCCCTACCCAGGTCGCGGACGGGAGAGCCAGAGGCCCGACGTAGAGCGCGGTCGACGGGGCCGGGACGGGTAGCGTCACGGACGATTCCAGCGCCGGGGCCGTCGGGACGGTCAAGGAGTAGGCGTAGATCGTAGGCGGCGAACTCAAGCCCACGGCGAAGAGGCGCCCGTTCCTGCCCTTGAGATACCCGTGAGGCGTCGCGGTCCCTACGATCGCCGGATGGGCCGGATCGGAGACATCGATGATCCTCAGGTAGGGCCCGGCCGTCGCGTAGACGTACGGACCGATCTTGACCGCCGTCCCGTAGGATTCGGCCCCCATGGCGACGGCGCCCATCTCGTAGACGGCCGAGAGGTCGCTGAGGTCGTAGATCCGTAGAGTGCCGTTCTCGCCGCACGGCAGGTAGAACCGGTCGCCATCGATCATCATGATGCCCGGACCGCCGTTGACCATGTTGGGCACGCCCCAAGAACTATGGACGGCCGGCGCGTCCGGGTCGCTGATATCGATGACGTAGATCAAGTTGCGGCTGTAGTCGTGGACGAGCCAGTACCCGGCGTGGACAAGCGAGGCCTGGGTGAGGAGCGAGGACGAACTCTGGAGCGTCAGGGAGCCCCGCACGGCGGGATTGGCCGGGTCGCTGACGTCGACGCCGAAGACGTGGGTGGCCGCGCCATAGCCGCCCGACGACGACCGTACGCACCAGACGATTCCGGCGGAAAAGGCGTGGGCCTCGACGCGCAGGTCGGCGAAGCCGTGCGTGACCGTGCCGAGCACGGACGGAACGAGCGGGTCGGCGACGTCGAGGACCTTGAAATCAAGGCCTTCGATGACATAGGCCCGGGTCCCGTCGACCAGGACGCTTCTCGCCCCCAGGTGGACGTCGAGGGACGCCTCCGGGAGGACATAGGGCGGCAGCCAGACCGCGTAGAGGACGAGGTCGGACGCGCCCATGGTTAAGGTCGATCCGGGCGCGTAGGCCGTCCCGCCGCCATCCTGCTGCGTATTCCAGCCGGCGAAGACCTGTTCGATGTCGTCCTCGATCCTGGCCAGACCGCCGGTGTTGGCGAGGACCGCGACCTGCGCGCCCGCGGGATAGCGGGCGCCGTCGACGGGAGCGCTCCCGCCGGTGGCCGCGTTGCCGTCGTAGGAGACCGTATAGGTGGGCACCCATCTCGCGTAGAGCGTCGTGTCGGCGCTCCTCATGGCGAAGGTCTGGCCTGGCAGGTAAGTGGTCCCCGTGCCGTCGGCCGTCAGGCACCAGCCGGCGAACACATAGAGGGCCTTCGCGAGGTTGCCCGTGTTGCCGGGCACCACGACCGTCCGTGCGAATTCGTAACGGTCGGGATCGACGGGCACCGTGCCGCTGTCGGCCCCGTTGGCGTGATAGGTCACCGCGTACGTGGGAGGCGGGATCTCGCCGCCCTCCCTGGTGGAGCAGGCCGCGAACAGGAGGGCCGTCGCGAGGACGGCCGGGAGCGCGAACTTGCGGACGTGTTTCATGGGGACTCCTCGAGAAGTTGCGATATCTAGGTTTCTTTAGTCGGATCGCTCGGCGGGAAATTGGGCCGCGGCGGCACCCTCAAGGTCCGGCCGGTCAGCTCTCGCGGACCTTGGCGATCGAGCAGGCCCGGTCCTTGTCCTCGAGCTTGATGATGCGGACGCCCTGCGTCGCCCGGCCCGAGGAGCGGACCTGGGTCGTCGGGATGCCGATGACCTTGCCCTCGACGGTGATGACCAGGAGGTCCTCCTCGTTGATGCCGACCATGCCCAGCGCGTGGCCGATCTTGGGCGTGAGGCGCAGGTTGAGGACGCCCTGCCCGCCGCGGCGCTTGATCGGGTACATGTCGGAGGCCGTCTTCTTGCCGTAGCCGCGGTCGGTGGCCGTGAAGATGAACTTGTCGTCCGGGCCGACGACGATCATGCCGATGACCCGGTCCTTGGGCTTGAGGCGGATGCCCCGGACGCCCGAGGCGGTGCGGCCCATCGGCCGGACGTCCGACTCCTTGAAGCTCAGGGCCCGGCCGAGCCTCGTCCCGATGACGATGTTGTTCTTGCCGGTGGAGAGC
>CAZFBC010000014.1:2267-8387 GCA_964517245.1 uncultured Eubacteriales bacterium
ACGCCGACGTCGGGCACGTCCAGGGCCTTGAGCCAGTAGAGCCGGCCCTGGTTGGTGAAGACGAGGAGATAGCTGTGGGTCGAGCAGATATAGAGGTCCTCGACGATGTCCTCGGCCTTCATCTCGATGCCCCGGCGGCCCTTGCCGCCCCGGGCCTGGAACTTGTACGAGGTGAGCGAGGTCCGCTTGATGTAGCCGCTCGAGGTGTAGACGATGGCCACGTCCTCTTCCTTGACCAGGTCCTCGGGCCGGAGCTCCGAGACGGCCTCGTCGCGGATCTCGGTCCGCCGCTCGTCGCCGTACTCCTCCTTGATCTCCTTGAGCTCGTTGACGATGATCGCGAAGACGAGCTTGTCGTCCTTGAGGATGCGCCGAAGCTCCGTGATCCTCTTCTTGAGGGCGGCGTACTCCTCCTGGATCTTGAGCCGCTCGAGCTGGGCCAGCCGCTGGAGCTGGAGCTCGAGGACGGCCTGGGCCTGGACGAGCGTGAGCCCGAACTTCTCCATGAGCCCCTTGCGGGCTTCGTCGACCGTCTTGGCGGAGCGGATGAGCTTGATGACGGCGTCGAGGTTGTCGAGGCAGATGACCAGGCCCTCCAGGATGTGGGCCCGCTCCTCCGCCTTCCTCAGCTCGAAGCGCGTCCGCCGCAGGATGACCTCCTTGCGGTGGGCGACGAAGTACTTCATGATGTCGAGCAGGCCGAGCGTCTTGGGCTGCTTGTCGACGATGGCCAGCATGATGATGCCGAAGGAGATCTGGAGCTGGGTGTGCTTGTAGAGGTTGTTGAGGATGATCTCCGGCAGCTCGCCCCTCTTGACCTCGATGACGATGCGCATGCCCTCGCGGTCGGACTCGTCGCGGATGTCGGCCACGCCCTCGACCCGCTTGTCGTTGACCAGCTGGGCGATCGACTCGAGCAGGCGCGATTTGTTGACCTGGTAGGGGATCTCGAAGATGACGATCTTGTCCTTCTCGCCCTTGGCCGCCCGCTCGATGACGGTCTTGGCCCGGAGGTGGAGGATGCCCTTCCCGTCCCGGTAGGCGTCGAGGAAGCCCTGGCGGCCGTAGATGATGCCGCCGGTCGGGAAGTCCGGCCCCTGGACGTGCTTCAGGATGTCCTTGAGCGAGGCGTTGGGGTGCTCGATGAGGTGGATGACGCCGTTGCAGACCTCGGTCAGGTTGTGGGGCGGGATGTTCGTGGCCATGCCGACGGCGATGCCGTTGCCGCCGTTGACGAGGAGGTTGGGGAACTTCGAGGGCAGGACCTCGGGCATGGTCAGGCTCTCGTCGTAGTTGGGGACGAAGTTGACCGTCTCCTTGTCGATGTCGGCCATGAGCTCGTGGGCCAGCTTCTTCATCCGGACTTCGGTGTAGCGCATGGCCGCCGGCGGGTCGCCGTCGATGCTGCCGAAGTTGCCCTGCCCGTCGACGAGGAGGTAGCGCAGGCTGAAGTCCTGGGCCATGCGGACGAGCGTGTCGTAGGCGGCCTGGTCGCCGTGGGGATGGAACTTGCCGATGACGTCGCCGACGATGCGGGCCGACTTCTTGTAGGGCTTGTTGTGGTAGGTGCCGCTCTCGTACATGGCGTAGAGGACGCGGCGGTGGACCGGCTTGAGGCCGTCCTTGATGTCGGGGATGGCCCGGCCGATGATGACGCTCATGGCGTAGTCGAGGTACGACCGCCGCATCTCCTCTTCGAGGCCGGCGATCGGGAAGTGCTCTTTCGGCTTTTCGCTGTCCATGGGAACTCCAGCGCGGGACGGCTTCCGGGCGGCTTCGTCAGACATCGAGGTTCAGCGCTTCCAGGGCGTTCGTCTCGATGAACTTCTTGCGTTCGTCGACCTCGTCGCCCATGAGGATGTTGAAAATGCGGTCGGCCTCGGCGGCGTCGACGACGGAGACCTTGAGGAGGGTGCGGCGCTCCGGGTCCATGGTCGTCTCCCAGAGCTGGGTCGGGGTCATCTCGCCCAGGCCCTTGTAGCGCTGGATGGCGATGCCTTTCTTGCCCCGCTCGAACAGGTAGTCGAGAAGCTTGTTCTCGTTCTCCAGGATGTCCTTCTCGACGCCGTCGCCGTTGGTCAGGACCGCGTACGGGCCTTTGACCTCATCGAGCTCCTGGGTGATGCGATAGAGGTTCTTGTATTCGGCCGAGGTGACCAGGTCCATGCCGATCTTGCCGGCCGCGGCCAGGCCGTTGAGCTGGTAGCCGAACTCGATCTCGAAAACGCCGTACTCCTCGTCGCGGCCCAGCTTGACCGTGAAGCCCTTCTCGGCGATCTGTTTCATGACCTTCTCGACGTTCTTCTTCGAGCTCAGGAACTCCTGGCTGTCGACGCCGTTCCTGATGAGCAGGTCGATGAGGAACAGCGGGTAGTTCTTGCGCTCGAAGAACTGGGCGTAGCTCTTCTTGGCCATGAGGTTGCGGAAGAACTTGCGGAACTTCTCGCCCTCGATGACCTCCTTGCGGTTGCCGGCCCGGACCTTGAACTCCTCGGAGATCTTGCGGACCATGAACTTCTCGTACTCGCGCTCGTCCTTGATGTATTGGATGTCCCGGCCCCGGGTGACCTTGTAGAGGGGCGCCTGGGCGATGTAGAGGTGGCCCTGTTCGATGAGCTGGGCCATCTGGCGGTAGAAGAAGGTCATGAGCAGGGTGCGGATGTGGGCGCCGTCGACGTCGGCGTCGGTCATCATGATGACCTTGTGGTAGCGGAGCTTGGCCATCCGCTCCTCGCTCTCCTCGACACCGATGCCCAGGGCGGCGAACATGACCCCGATCTCCTCGTTCTTGATGATCTTGTCGAAGCGGGCCTTCTCGACGTTGAGGATCTTGCCGCGCAGCGGCAGGATGGCCTGGAAGCGGCGGTCGCGGCCCTGCTTGGCCGAGCCGCCGGCCGAATCGCCCTCGACGATGAAGATCTCGGAGGTGGCCGGGTCGCGGTCCTGGCAGTCGGCGAGCTTGCCGGGCAGGGACGTCGACTCGAGGACGCCCTTGCGGCGGGCCAGCTCCCGGGCCTTGCGGGCGGCCTCGCGGGCCCGGGCCGCGTCGATGATCTTCATGACGATCTTCTTGGCGACCGGCGGGTTCTCCTCGAGGTAGGTCGAGAGCCGCTCGTTGACGATGGACTCGACGATGCCCTTGACCTCGGAGTTGCCGAGCTTGGTCTTGGTCTGGCCCTCGAACTGGGGGTCGCGGATCTTGATCGACAGGACGGCGGTCAGGCCCTCGCGGCAGTCGTCGCCGGTGATGTTCTCGCTGAGGTCCTTGAGGAGGTTGTGGGAGCCGGCGTAGGCGTTGAGGGACCGGGTCAGGGCGGCCTTGAAGCCGATGAGGTGGGTGCCGCCCTCGGTCGTGTTGATGTTGTTGACGAAGGAGTAGATCGTCTCGGCGTAGGACATGTTGTACTGGAGGGCCAGGTCGACGCCGACGCCCTCGCGCTCGCCCTCGAACACGATCGGCTTGGGGTTGATCGTCTGCTTGGTCTCGTTGAGGTACTCGACGAACTCCCGGATGCCGCCCTTGTACTGGAACTCGTGGGACTTGTCGGACCGCTCGTCGGTGATGGCGATCTTGAGGCCCTTGTTGAGGAACGACAGCTCGCGGAGGCGCTGGGCCAGGATGTCGAAGTTGTACTCGGTGACCTCGAAGATGTCCTCGTCGGGCCAGAAGGTGACCTTGGTCCCGGTCTTCTTGGTCTTGCCGATCTGCTTGAGCTTGGCCACGGGGACGCCCCGCTCGTAGCTCTGGGTGTAGATGCCGCCGTCGCGCTTGATCTCGAGGTCGAGGCGCTTGGACAGGGCGTTGACGACCGAGACGCCGACGCCGTGGAGGCCGCCGGAGACCTTGTAGCTCTTCTGGTCGAACTTGCCGCCGGCGTGGAGGACGGTCATGACGACCTCGGCCGCCGACTTGTTCTCCTTCTTGTGCAGGCCGACGGGGATGCCGCGGCCGTTGTCGACGACGGTGATGGAGTTGTCGACGTGGACGTGGACGTCGATCTCGGTGCAGAACCCTCCCATGGCCTCGTCGACGCTGTTGTCGACGACCTCGTAGACGAGGTGGTGGAGGCCCTCCGTCCCGGTGCTGCCGATGTACATGGCCGGGCGCTTGCGGACGGCCTCGAGCCCCTTGAGGACCTTGATGCTTTCAGCGGTATACTTGTCTTGTGTCATGCTCGTTCACTTGGAAATGAATGCGGGTATCCGGCGCGAGGACGACACGGCACCCGACGGGCTTTCTCCGAGGGATTATTATAGCAAAAAAAGGGCCGGAAAGTAAAGAAATATCTTCTCTTATTGAAAATTTCAACTTGTTATTTATGTGCATGTTATGGCCGCATCGGGGGCCTCGCACTCTCCGCCCGCCCCGGCCCATGAAAGAGGACGCTCGCCGGGGCCGTTTTTTCTCACAGTTAGCGCGCTCGAAAGTCGTCCAAATAAGGTTCTTCCTTCATTTTTGATATAATCTTATCCATGCCGGCCAACCTGCCGCCCGAGTATCACAAGATCGAGGCCGAGCTCCGCGTGGCTCGGACGCCCGAGGAGAAGATCGACATCTACGAGCGGCTCATCCGCGTCATCCCCCACCACAAGGGCACCGACAAGCTCATCGCCATGTACCGGCAGAAGATCGCCAAGGCCCGCGAGGAGGGCGAGCGGCGGGCCTCGACGGCCAGGCACGCGCCGTCGCACAGGATCGAGAAGTCCGGCGCCGGGCAGGTCGTCCTGGCCGGCCCTCCCAACGCCGGCAAGTCCAGCCTCGTCCGGGCCCTCACCGGCGCGGCCGTCGAGGTCGCCGACTATCCCTTCACCACCCGCTCCCCGGCGCCCTTCATGATGCCCTTCGAGAACGTCAAGGTCCAGCTGGTCGACGCGCCGCCGGTGACCGGAGAGCTCATGGAGACGTGGTTCCCGGAGATGGTCAAAATGGCCGACGCCGTCCTCCTCGTCGCCGACCTCTCCGACCCCGACGCGGCTTCCGCGCTCGACGGCATCGTCGTCCGGCTCAGGGAGCGCAAGGTCGAGCTCGTCCGGGCGGACACGGATGTCCCGCCGCCCTGGTTCCCGTTCCGCAAGCGGGCCCTGCTCGCCGCGAACAAGGTCGACCTCGCCGGCGCTCCCCGGGCCTTCGAGGACCTCGCCGCCCTGCTCGACGGGCCGTTCGAGCGCATCGCGGTCTCCGCGTCCTCCGGCCTCGGCCTCGAGGCCCTGCGCCGGGCCGTCTTCGGCCTGTTGCGCGTCGTCAGGGTCTACAGCAAGGTCCCCGGCCGGAAGGCCGAGCGGGACTCTCCGTTCACGCTCAGGGCCGGCAGCACGGTCATGGATATGGCCCGGGCCGTCCACAAGGATTTCGCGGAGAAGCTTCAGTACGCCCGGGTTTGGAACGCGGCCGGGCTCGACGGCCTGCGGGTCAACCGCGACCACGTCCTGGCCGACGAGGACGTCGTCGAGCTGCACATCTGAACGGGGGATAAATAACCGTCAACGCCCGGCCGGCCGCGGTTGGAAGCCGGGGACCTCGATGACCCGGCCCGTGCCGACGGGGACGTAGCGCTCCCCGAAGGCGGCCTTGAAAAGGGCGATGGGCCCGTCCCCCGTGCAGTGGGTGGCCCCGCACCGCTCCACCTTCAGCTCCCCGAAAGCGGCGACGATCGCCCGGACCTCGGCGTCCGGCGTCCCCCCGAGATGGAAGCCGCCGAAGACGAGATGGATGGGCCTGTCCCGTATCTCCTTGGCCCGCTCGAGGATGCCGACGATGCCCGGATGCGAGCAGCCGGTGACGACGACGATCCCGCGGGGGGTGTCCAGGACAAGGGACGTCTCCTTGATCCGGTCCCCCATCTCGCCCGTCAGGAAGACCCCCCGGCAGATCTCGACGGGCTCGTCGACGGTCCGGACCTCGGCCCCCAGCTCCTTGGCCCGCCGGCCGAGGTCCGGCGCGAAGGAGACGGGATGGAAGACCGTGACCTTCGGGTTCGCCTTCAGGACGGCCTCGAGACCGCCGGTGTGGTCGCCGTGCTCGTGGCTGAGCACGACCAGATCGATCGTCCTCAGATCGACGCCGAGGGCCTCGACGTTGTGCATCAGGATCTCGGGCTTGGTCCCGGTGTCGAAGAGGAT
>CAZFBC010000014.1:8487-20701 GCA_964517245.1 uncultured Eubacteriales bacterium
CGCGCCCCGCCCTCCGCGCCGAAGGTCAGGGACGGCACGCCCTTCCAGAAGAACCAGGCCGAGTCCTGCCGCGGCCGGGCCGGGTAGGACGCCGGGCCCGTGCCGAGCGCGCGGTGGACGTAGCCCCTGTTCGCCTTCTCGACGAACGCCCAGAAGCCCGGGTAGGTCGTCCCGCCCGAGGCGGAGATCCTGTCGCCGATCCCGGGGCCTTCCATGTTGATGAAAACAATGGTCTTGTCGAGAGGATAGACGGGGTGCTCGACGTAATAATGCGACCCCTCCGTGCCCTGGTCCTCGCTCTGCTCCTCGCTGCCGAAGAAGAAGAACACGACCGTCCGCTTGGGCTTGACGGCGCACTTGGCCATGGCCTCGGCGAGGCCCAGCGTGACCGCCACGGCCGTGGCGTTGTCGTTGGCCCCGGGCATGAGCTCCCACATCCGGCCGAGGTGGTCGAGGTGCCCGCCGACGATGACGACCTCGTCCTTGAGCGCGGGGTCCGTCCCCGTGATCCTGCCCAGCAGGTTGATGCCGACCCCGTCGGGACGGTGCTCGGTCCTGTTGCCGATCGTCATCGTCTTGCCCGTGGCGAAGGACCGCGGCTTGAGCTCCCGGCGGATCCCGTCGACCGTCTCCTTGTGGACCCGGCCCGTCCCGGCGAAGACGTCGGCCACGACGGCCGCGCCGACGTGGTGGTAGACGAACCCCTCGACGTAGGCGTTGTTGGGGTTGCCGATGGGCCCGTAGTTGTAGATCATGCCCCTGGCCCCGTGGGCCGCGGCGTTGCGAAGCTTGTATTGGTGGAACGTGTAGGGCCGCCACGCTTGGAACCTGTCGAGGCTCTCCCCGCGGGGGGCGACCGGCGCCTCGGGCTCCAGGAGCACGATCCGGCCCCTGACGTCGACGCCCTTGTAGTCGTCGTAGCCGAGCTCGGGCGCGGTGATGCCGTAGCCGGCGTAGACGACCTCGGCCGTGACCTCGCCCGAACCGGACGTCCCGCCGGGGATGAACTCGTCCTCGTACCTGTAGGTCTTCCTGACGAACTCCCCCTTCCCCGCCGGGAGCCGCATCTCGCAGACGCCGCCCGGGAGGACGACCGTGTAGGGATTGGGGAAGAGCTGGCGGTAGGTCCCGTTCTCGCCGCCGGGCTCGATGCCCCAACCTTTAAGAAGGGACTCGACCCAGCCGACGCAGGACTCGTACTCCTCCGTCCCGGTCAGACGGCCGCCGTACTTCTCGGAGACGAGCTCGGCGACGTAACCGAGGAGCGCGTGGCTGGAGATGAGGTGCATGGCTTCGAGGAGCTTGGCCTCGTCCGTCGCGGCGGCCCGGGGCGCGGTCGGCCCCGGGTCCTGGCGGGCCGGCCGGGCCCGAAGGCCCGGCCCCGCGGCGGCGAAGGCCAGCAGCAGAACGATCGCGGCGGATCGGCGGATAAGCTTCATGGCGGCGCCTCCTCGCATCCGTCAGGCCTTGTCCAGGGCCTGCTCGAGATCGGCCCGGATGTCGCCGACCCCCTCGCAGCCGACGGACAGGCGGACGAGGTCGTCGGTGATGCCGGCCGCCTCGCGGTTCTCCCTGGAGACGCCGGCGTGGGTCATGCTGGCCGGGTGCTGGATGAGGCTCTCGATGCCGCCGAGCGAGACGGCCAGCGTGCAGAGCTCGACGGCGTTGATCATCTTCCGGCCCGCCTCGTAGCCCCCGTGGAGGCCGAAGCAGATCATCGAGCCGAAGCCCTTCATCTGCTCTTTGGCCAGGGCGTGCTGGGGATGGCCCGCGAGGCCCGGGTAGTTGACCCAGGCGACCTTGGGGTGGGCGGCGAGCCACGGCGCCAGCGCGGCGGCGCTCTCCTGGCTCCTCTCGACCCTCAGGACGAGCGTCCGGACCCCCCGGAGGACGAGCCAGGCCTGGTGGGGGTCCATCGTCCCGCCCATGAGGACGAGGACCTTCCGGAGCCGGTCGTGCAGGGCCTTCTCGCGGGCGATGATGGCGCCGCCGACGACGTCGCTGTGCCCGTTGATGAACTTGGTCAGGCTGTGCATCACGACGTCGGCCCCGAGGGCCAGCGGGTTCTGGAGGACCGGGCTCGAGAAGGTGTTGTCGACGACGAAGGTCAAGCCCCGTCCGCGCGCGATGCGGGCGCAGGCCGCGATGTCGGTGATCGCCAGGGTCGGGTTGGCGGGCGTCTCGACGAACAGGAGCCTGGTCTCCGGGCGCAGGGCCTTCTCCACGTTGCGGATGTCCGAGGTGTCGACGAAGTCCGACCTCACGCCGAAGCGCGAGAACTCGTTCTCGAGGACGGTCCGCGAGGGCCCGTAGATCGAGGCGGTCCCGACGACGTGGGCGTCCTTGTCGAGCAGGGCCGTGTAGATCGTGGTCACGGCGGCCATGCCGGTGGCCGTCGCCGAGGCGTCGAAGCCGCCCTCGAGCGTCGCCAGGCTCTCCTCGAGGGCCCGGACGGTCGGGTTGGCGATGCGCGTGTAGATGAAGCCCTTGTCGCGGCCGGCGAACCGGGCCGCGCCCTGCTCGGCGCTCTCGAAGGCGAAGGTCGAGGACTGGTAGATGGGGACCGACACGCCGCCGTAGACGGGGTCCGGCTCCTGGCCGGCGTGGATGACGCTGGTCTCCAAGCTGTGCGATTTGGCTTTGCTCAAGGCACTCCTCTCGATTTTCGGGATTCCTACACTAGCAATTCGCGGCGGCGTTGTCCACCGCCCGCCCCTTTTCTCCGCCCGGCCCCCAGCCCATGAGCGTCTCGTAGAGGACCGGGACCATGATCAGGCGAAGGACGATGGCGAAGAGAAAGCCGCCGATGTAGACCACGGCGAGGGGGCGATGGAGCTCGGAGCCCGTCGTGGTGATGAGCGCCATGGGCAGGAGCCCGACGATCATGACCATGTCGGTCATGAAGATCGGGCGGAACTTGACCAGGGCGCCTTCGACGACCGCGTCCCGCAGGGAGGCGCCCCGGCGGCGGAGGTCGTTGATCTTGGCGACCAGGACGATGTCGTTCTGGGCGCAGATGCCGAACAGGGCGATGAGGCCGATCGTCGAGGACACGTTGAGCGTCTCGCCGACGACGATCAGGGCGACGATGCCGCCGACGAGCGTCGACGGGATGTTCATGATGATGAGGAGGGCCTGCCGGACCGACCCGAAGGAGGAGAAGAGGATGACGAAGATGATCAGGACGACCAGGCCCATCAGCAGCGCCAGGTGGCCGAGGGCCCTCTGCTGGCTCTCGAACTGGCCGCCGAAGGTCACCTCGTACCCGGCCGGAAGGTCGACCGCGGCGGCGAGGGCCGCCCGGGCCTCCTCGACGAAGCCGCCGATGTCGCGCCCCTCGATGTTGCACTGGATGATCTTCCGCCGCATGAGGTTCTCCCGGAAGATGGTCTGGGGCCCCTCGTCCCGGCGGATCTCGGCCAGGTCCGACAGGGGGACGCGCTGGCCGCCGGGGGCGTCGACGAGGAGGTTCCGCACGGCCTCGTCGTCCTCCCGGTAGCGCTCGGGAAGGCGGAGCAGGACGGACGTGACCCGGTCGGCCTCGTAGACGTCGGTGACCTCGATGCCGTTGAGGGCCGTCTCGACGAGGTCGGCGACCTGGCCGACGGAGATGCCGTGGAGGGCCATCCGGCCGCGGTCGAGCCGGATGACCAGCTGGGGGATGCCCGTGGTCTGCTCGACCTGGAGGTCGGCGACGCCGCGGACGCCTTCGAGGACGCCGCGGATCTCCTCGATCTTCGCGTTGAGGACGTCCAGGTCCGGACCGAAGAGCTTGACCGACAGCTCGCCTTCCGTGCCGGTCAGCATCTCGGCCAGCTTGTTGGCGATCGGCTGCTCGAACAGGACGGCCAGCCCGGGCAGGGACTCGAGCCTCTCCCGCATCTCCCGGGTGATCTCGGCGAAGCCCCTCTTCCTCTTCTCCCGGGGCAGGAGCTCGATGTTGTAGTGGCTGTGGTTGACGGGGTGGACGTGCTCCGAGGCCTCGGCCGTCCCCGTCGTCCGGGTGACCGAGACGACCTCGGGGACGTCCATCAGGATCCGCTCGACCCGGGTGCCCATCCTCACGGACTCCTCGAGGGAGGTCTCCGGCAGCATGACGGTCGAGGCCATGATGGCCCCCTCGTCGAGGGGCGGGACGAACTCCTTGCCGAGGAACGTGAAGGCCACGGCGGCCAGGACGATGAGGGCCCCGAAGAGAACCAGAATCAGCGTCTTCCGCCCCAGGGCCAGGTCCAGAAGGCGGCGGTACTTCGATGTCAGGAAATCCGTGACGGTCGCCTTCGGCGGCCTCCGGCGGCCGTCGACGAGGAAGGTCGCGGCCAGGACCGGCTGGAGGGTGAGGTTGAGGAGCATGGCGCCGAAGAGCGCCGCGGCCACGGCGAAGGCGGTCGGCCGGAACATGGCCCCCTCGAGGCCCTGGAGCGTCATCAGGGGGAGGAAGACGAGGATGATGATGAGGCTGGCCGAGAAGAGGAACCGGCCGACGTCCTTGGCCGCCTCGGCGACGATCTCGGCGGGGGACGACCGGCCGCGCCTCTCCCCGAGCAGGCGGCAGATGTTCTCGACCATGATGATGGAGCCGTTGGCCATCTTGCCGATGCCGATGGCCAGCCCGCCGATGGACATGACCGTGAGCTTGACGCCGAAGAGGTCCATGACGGCCACGGCGATGAGGATCGACAGCGGGATGGTCAGCGAGGCGATCAGCGAGCTGCGCAGGTTCCACATGAAGAAGATCATGACCAGGACGATGAGGGCGATGCCCTCGAGGATGGTGACCTCGATGTGCCGGATGGATTTTTGGATCAGGACGGACTGGTCGTAGAAGGCCTTGATGCCGATCCCCTCCGGCAGGTCGCGGCCGATCCGGGCCAGGGTCTCCTTGATGTTCCGGATGGCGGTCAGGGTGTCGCCCCCATACTGTTTCTCGATGGTGACGTTGACCGCCTCCCGGCCGTCGTGGCTGGCCGATTCCCGGCGGAACTTGCCGCCGATCCGCACGTCGGCCACGTCCTTGACGAAGACCGGGACGTTGGCCCTCGAGGCGACGACCGTCTCGCGGAGGTGGTCGATCGTCTCGATCCGGCCCTCCCCCTTGATCAGCAGCTCCTGGGCGCCCAGCGGGACGACGCCGCCGCTGAAGTTCCGGTTGCTCGATTCGACGGCCTCCCGGACCTCGGCGATGGTGATCCCGTAGTTCTTGAGCATCTCCGGCTTCAGGAACACCTGGAACTGGCGGACGAAGCCGCCGAGGTTGATGACGAACGACACGCCCGGGACGCCCTGGAGCCGGTAGCGGATGGTCCAATCCGCGACCGACCTCAGGTCCATGGGGTCGGTCCCCTCGTCCCCGACGACGGCGAACTCGAAGACCTCGCCCATCCGCGACGAGACGGGCCCGAGAATGGGGTGGGCCGTCCCGAGCGGCAGCCGGCCGGCGATGAGCTCGAGCTTGCTGGAGACGATCTGGCGGGCCCTGTAGATGTCCGTGCCCCAGGCGAATTCCGCCGTGACCACGGAGTCCCCCGTCGTCGACTCGGACCTGACCCGGGTCACGCCGGGCGCGCCGGACAGCAGGCTCTCGAGGGGGAAGGTGATCAGCCGCTCGACGTCCTCCGAGGCCATGCCGGGATTCTCGGTGACGATGTTGACCAGCGGGGCGTTGAGGTCGGGGTAGATGTCCTTGGGCATCCGGACGAAGACGGCCAGGCCCCAGAGGCAGACGAGCCCGATCAGGAAGACGGTGAGGAGCCGGTGCTTCAGGGCGAATTCGATGATCCTGTCGATCATGGCCGGGGCCTCAATGAACGCCCGACTTGAGGACGTCGTCGTAGAGCTTGGACTTCAGCTGGTAGCCGCCGGCGGTCACGACCTCGTCCCCCTCGGCCAGGCCCTCGAGCACGCTGACGTGGCCGTCGATCTTGGGCCCGGTCACGACGACCCGGGGGACGAAAGCCCCGTCCCGGCTGAGGAAGACCATCTTGCGGTCCCCGTCGTCGAGGACCGCCTCTTCCGGGACGGCCAGGACCCGGGCCTCTTCGCCGTGGACGATGCGGAGGGAGGCGAACATGCCCGGTTTGAGCTTGAGGCCCTCGTTGTCGACCTCGGTCCGGACGGTCACGGTGCGGGTGTCTTCCTTGAGGACGTCGCCGACGTACCGGATCGTGCCGACGAACACGAGCTCCGGATAGGAGGGGACGGTCACCTCGACGCGCTGGCCCGTGCGGACCTTGGCGATGTCCCGCTCGTAGATGTCCGCGTCGACCCGGAGGACGCGGGGGTCGAGCACGGTCAGGATCTCGGTCGTCTGGTCCACCATGGCGCCCAGGACGAGGCGGTCGTCCACGACCTTGCCGGCGATCGGCGCGAACAGGCTGATCAGGGGGTCGACCTCGTGGTTACTCGCCGCCGCCGCGACCTGGGCCTCGGTGAAGCCCAGGACGTGGAGCTTCTTTTCCGCGGCCTCGAGGCCGGCCTGGGCCACCTTCAGCTCGGCCTCGGCCGCCTGGAGGTTCTTGCCGGCCCCGGCCCCCCGGTCGAAGAGCCTCTTCTCCCGCTCCAGGCTGCTCCGGGCCAGCTCGTGGTCGGCCAGGGCCTTGAAGTATTCCGACTTGGCCTGGCCCACGGCCTCGCTCTGCAGCGTGACGAGCGCCTGCCCGGCCTCGACCCAGTCGCCGGGCCGGACGTGGATGCGGGAGACCCTCGCCGGGAAGGGATAGCTGACGATGGCCTTGCGGAGCTGGTGGGCGAAGACCTTCCCGGTGGCCTGCAGGCTGGAGCTCATGGGCATGAAGACCGCGCGGGCCGTCTCGATCTCGACGCTCAGCCGTTCCCGGCCGGTCAGCCGGACCGAGGTCGAGGCCGACCAGCCCCGGCCCCTCCGGCCCCCGCCTCCCGCGCCGCGCGGGCCGTGGGGGCCGCGGCCGTCCTGGAGGCCGGTCCCGGCGGCGTTCCTCTCGAGGGCCCCGGCCTCATGGCTCTCATCGGTCCCGGGGCGGGAACAGGCGGCGACGGCCATCACGAGGGCGGCCGAACAGATCAGGGCGAGCGTCCTTCTAGTCATGGGTCTCTCCTTCAAGAGGCCCGCCGACGGCGCGTTCCAGCGCGGCGAGGGTCAGGCTGTGGGTGTAGAGAGCGTCGGCGTAGGCTTTCCGGGCCTCGAGCAGGCCGCGCCGGGCGTCGATGAGCTCGATGCCGCCGATCTCGCCCTCCTGGAAGCTGAACAGGATGAGGTCGTAGACGTCCTCGGCCTGGGCCAGGATCTCCTTCTCGAACAGGGCGATCTGGTCCGCGGCCGTGCGGGCGTTGAGACAGGCCCGGTCGACCTCGAGGCCGATGCGGTTGACGAGGTCCTGGGACCGCCTTTCCAGGGACAGGATGTTGGCCCGGGTCTCGGCGATCCTCCCGCGCGACGGCTGCCAGAAAAAGAGAGGGATGGGAACGGAGAGCGTGAAGTCCCAGGTCTTGAGCTCCCCCGCGATGGTGTGCCGGGACAGGCTGACGTCGAAATCGGGGAGATAGCTCAAGACCGCTTCCGTCCTCCGGCGCCGCTCCTTGTCCAGTCCGGCCCTGACCCGGTCCATCTCGGGACGGCCCCGGACCGCCTTCCGGACGAGGGCCTCGCGGTCGATGGGCGCGGCCGCCCGGGCCAGGTCGCCGCGGACCTCCAGGGGCTCGAGCTTGGCCCGGCCGAGGAGGTAGTTCAATTGCGCTTTGGCCAGCAGGATGTCGCTCTCGGCCAGCCGGACCGCGGTCGCGGCCTTGGAGGCCTCGACGGCGGCCCTGACGGCCTCGACCCGGGCGACGTCGCCGGCCTCGTACTTGGCCTCGGCCAGCTGCAGGAACTCGCGGGCCAGGTCGAGGTCCTGGGCGGCGTACTTCCGCATCTCTTCCGCCAGGAGGATCGTGAAGAACGCCTCCTTGACCTGGAAGACGAGCTCCAGGCCGAGCAGGGACCTGTCGGCCAGGACCTCCCGCGACTCGAGGGCCGCGATGCGGCCGCGCAGGGAGCGGCGGCCCGGGAACTCGACGGTCTGGCTGAACCCGAAGTAGGATTCCCCCGAGTCCCGGAAGTTCAGCAGGCCCGGCTGAAGGTCCGAATCGAACTCGAGCGAGGGCTGGGGGAAGGCCTTGGCCTGCCGGACCCGGGCCAGGGCGGCCTGATGGTCCGCGTCCGCGGACAGCCAGAGCGGGTTGGCCGCCAGCGACATCTCGATGCACTGGCTCAGGGTCAGCGGGGCCGGGGCGTCCTGCCCTCGAACGGGGAGCGCGGCCGCGGCGAGCACGGCCGCCGCCAAGATCCAGGGTCGCATCCACTTCACCATGGGTCCTCCTCAGATCCAACCAGGGAGCGTTCCGTCCGGGGACCGGACGGCCGGGACAAGGGTGAGGGGTCAGGCCTGCGGCGGGGACCGCGAGCCGAGGGCGAAGACGACGACGTCGTGCGAACGGAGGGGCTCGGCGGCCGGGAGCGTCCCCTGGCAGAGCAGGGCGGGGACGACGACGACCGGGCCGGGGCTCGTCGAGAGCGACGACGTCAGGAAATGACAGGCGGGGCACTCCTCGCGGCCGGCGGGGCCCGTCTCGGTGTGGAGGAAATTGACGGCCAGGGCGACGCCGGCGAAAGCCAGAAGGACGGCCAGGGAGAGGCCGGGACGGCGGAACGGGCGCGTTCTCACCGGAACAATTTACCCCGGATGAGCCTCGAAAATCAAGGCCGTTTGATTCGGCCCCCCGTTTCTGCTATTTTGTCGTTCTCGGAGCGTTCCCAAGGAGGCTTCCATGACCCGCAACATCCTGCCCGTTCTCCTCGCCGCGGCGTTCTTCGTGGCCGGGACGGCCCTGGCCCAGGCCCCGGCGGCCAATCCCAAGGTCCTGCTCAAGACGAGCCTGGGCGACATCACCATGGAGCTCTACCCCGACAAGGCCCCGGTCACGGTCAAGAACATCCTCGACTACGTCGAGACCGGCTTCTACGACGGGCTCATCTTCCACCGGGTCATCCCCAACTTCATGATCCAGTGCGGCGGCCTGACGGCCGAGATGAGCGCCAAGTCCGGCAACCCGCCGATCAAGAACGAAGCCGGGAACGGCCTCAAGAACGTGCGCGGCTCCCTGGCCATGGCCCGGACGAACGTCGTCGACAGCGCGACGAGCCAATTCTTCATCAACCTCAAGGACAACGCCTTCCTCAACTTCAAGAGCGCGACGCCCGAGGGCTTCGGCTATTGCGTTTTCGGCAAGGTCGTCGCCGGGATGGACGTCGTCGACGCCATCGCCAAGGTCAGGACGACGAGCAAGCGCGGCCACGGCGACGTCCCGGTCGAGCCGATCACCATCCTCTCGGCCGCGGTCGTCAAGTAGGCCCCGCGCCGGACGTTGTCCGACACGCTCTTCGCCCTGCTCCACTTGGGCGGCCTCCTGGCCGCCCTGGCCTACGCGGTCGCGTCCCTCGTCCGGGGCGACGCCCCCCGCTTCGGCCTCATCCTCGCCCTCCTCGCCATCTACTATATCTTCGTCCTCCACCCCGCCGTCAAAAAAGAGGCCGCCCGGCGCCGCGCCCTCAAGAAGAAATAGGGCGGCTTGTCGTTTACTTTTGGCCCCGATGCGAATAGAATCGGGGCATGAAAATCGCCAAGGAGGGCCTCCGCTTCATCCTGCCGGCGGCCGGCCTGGCCGTCCTGGCGGGCCTCGCCGGGTGGGCCTTCGCCGCCGTCCTCCTTTTCCTCCTCGCTTGCGCCTTCACGTTCTTCTTCCGCGACCCCGACCGCACGCCGCCCGCGGGCGAGCGCCTCCTCGTCTCCCCCGCCGACGGCGAGGTCCTCGGCGTCGACGCCGTCGACGCCCACCCGGACCTGGCCGGGCCCGCGACGCGGGTGACGATCTTCCTGTCCCTCTTCGACGTCCACCTCGTCCGGTCGCCGCTCGCGGCGACCGTCGCTCGGACCGACGACCGCGCTGGCCGGTTCCTGCCCGCTTACAAGCCCGAGGCCGGCGAGCACAACGAGTCGTCGACGCTCGTCCTCAAGGGAGGCCCGGCCGACCTGGTCCTGAAGATGATCGTCGGCGTCGCCGCCCGCCGCATCAAGCGCTTCGTCCGGGCCGGCGACGCCGTCGCCCGCGGCCAGAAGGTCGGCCTGATGTTCTTCGGATCGCGCGTCGAGCTGACGCTGCCCCGCGGCACCGCGATCAAGGTCGCCCTTCACGACAAGGTGAAGGCCGGCGAGACCGTCATCGGGGAGGTCCGGCCATGAAGCCGAAAAAGCCGATCCGGGGCCTCAGCGTCCTGCCCAGCCTGTTCTCGCTGGCCAACCTGTTCTTCGGGTTCATGAGCGTCCTGTGGACCTTCCACGGCCGCTACCGGGCGGCGGCCATCCTGATCATCATCGCCGCGTTCATGGACGGGCTCGACGGCCTGGTCGCCCGGGCGACGAACACGCCCTCCGACTTCGGCGTCGAGCTCGACTCGCTGGCCGACGCCGTCTCGTTCGCGCTGGCCACGTCCATCCTCCTCTACTTCTGGGGATTGGACCAGGCCGGCCCGCCGGCCGTCTTCTTCAGCTTCGTGTTCCTGACCGCCGGGGTCCTCCGGCTGGCCCGCTACAACGTCAGGAGCCGGGTCCCCACGGACCGGAAGCACTACCAGGGCCTGACCGTGCCCTCGGCGGCGATGGCCATGGCCGCCGTCGTCAACTTCCACCCGACGCCGCTCGCGACGCGCCCGTCCGCCGTCCTCATCGCCGGGCTGACCCTGCTCGTCTCCCTGTGCATGGTCAGCACCTTTCCCTACCGGAACTTCGTCAAGGCCATCGTCGGCCAGCGGATCAACATCCGGACCGCCCTCTTCGTGGCCGTCTCCCTCTTCGGCCTGCTGTTCTACGCACGCTACTTCCTGCTGATCTACTTCGGGCTGAACGTCCTCTCCGGGCCGGCGGTCGCCCTCGTCAAGGCGCTCCGGAAACATCCCCGGAAGAAGCCCGAGGTCAAGGTCATCCCGTCGTGAAGACGCCGAGAGGATGGGCCGCGTCAAGCTGACCGCGAGGCCGGGGCCGGGCCGGGCCCGGCCGCGGGGCCGGCTCAACAAGGCCCGCGTCGCGGCCGCCCTGGCCGTCGTCGCCGGCGCCGCGGCCGCCCTCGTCCTCGCCGTCCGCACCTTCTTCCCGCCGGCCTCGCCCGGGCCCGACGCCGCCGCGCCCGCGGTGACGTCCGTCGCGCCGCTCCCGCCGGAGCCGGTCCTGCGCGAGGAGAAGATCGCCGTCCGCCCGAGGTCGACCCTGGCCGAGCTGCTCAAGGCCCGGGGGTTCACCGACCGCGAGATCCACGACCTCCGCGAGGCGGTCAAGCCGGTCTACGACCTGGGCCGGATCCGGGCCGGACAGCAGCTCCGCCTCGTCTCCCTGCCGGACGGGCCGTGGAAGAGGCTCGAGTACGACGTCGACGAGACCCGCTATCTCGTCGTCCGCAACGACGGCGGCGCGGTCGAGGCGGAGATGAGGCTCGTCCCCGTCGAGTTCAAGCCGGCCTTCGTCTCCGGCGTCATCGAGGACAGCCTCGTCGCCGCCCTGAACAGGGCCGGCGAGCAGGACAGCCTGGCCATCGACATCGTCGAGCGCTGCTTCGGCTGGGACGTCGACTTCAACACGGACCTGCGCAAGGGCGACTCCTTCCGCGTCCTGGTCGAGAAGAGGTTCCTCGACGGCCGCTTCGCCGGCTACCGCGACATCCTGGCCGCCGAGTTCGTCAACGACGGGCGCGTCTTCCGGGCCTTCCGCTTCACCTACCCCGACACCGGGGCCGCGGACTACTTCGACGAGAACGGCGGCTCGCGGCGGAAGGACTTCCTGCGCTCGCCGATCAAGTTCATGACCCCGCGCATCACCTCCCGCTTCTCGGCCAGCCGCTTCCATCCCATCCACCAGATCTACCGGCCGCACTACGGCGTCGACTACGCGGCCCCGATCGGGACGCCGGTCCAGGCGACGGCCGACGGCGAGGTGACCTTCGCCGGGCGGGAGGCCGGCGCGGGCAACCTGGTCCGGATGCGCCACAAGAACGCCTACCAGACGGCCTACCTCCACCTGAGCGGGTTCGGCCGCGGCGTCCGCAGGGGCGCCCAGCTCAAGGGCGGCGACATCGTCGGCTACGTCGGGTCGTCGGGCGATTCGACGGGTCCCCACCTCGACTACCGGATCTACCACCACGGCAGCCCGGTCAA
>CAZFBC010000015.1:0-2217 GCA_964517245.1 uncultured Eubacteriales bacterium
CTCTTGCTCCCCGGCCCCCCGGGAACCAGTCGTCCGGTTCCCCCCGCTTCGCGGGTTTCCCCTCCACGGACGGGGATCATCGAGGCAACATCCCTCGCCGCCTCGAGAGGGAAGGCCGGAGATGGGAGATTAACCTTTTAAAAATTCTCTTGACAAGTACCGGTTTCGGCTTATAATGAAACTGTGAAAACCAAACGAGTTTCTAAAGTTCTTTCGAGGAGGGCGCGGCCGGGCGAGGCCGCGACGGAGGTTGCCCGGGCCCGGATACGCGCGGCGGCCCGGTCCTTGTTCCTCGACCGGGGCTTCCTTCGGACGACCGCCGACGACATCGCCGCCGAGCTGGGCATGAGCAAGGCCACGCTCTACCGGTCGTTCCGCAGCAAGGAGGACATCCTGCGGGCCGTCGTCCGGGAGAGCATGGAGGAGATCCTGGCCGGGGTCGAGGCCCTGATCCGCGACGGCGCGCTGGGCTTCGTCGAGAAGATGGTCGCCCTGCTCTCGTTCCTGGCGGCCCAGCTCTCCCAGTTCGGACCGCTCCTCGCCCGCGACATCCAGAGGGGCGCCCCCGCCGTCTGGCGGGAGGTCCACGATTTCCGCCGGGACAAGATCCTCAAGAACTTCAAGATCATCCTCGAATCCGGCCGCCGTGAGGGCTATTTCCGCGAGGACGTCGACCTCGACCTCCTCCTCCGGATGTTCCTCAGCCTCGTCCAGCAGCTCGTCACCCCCGAAGAGGTCCGCCGCAGCGGACGGCCGCCGGCGGCCATCTTCGAATCGGTCATCAAGGTCTTTTTCCAGGGCATCCTGACGGACAGGGGCCGGCTCGACTTCTCGTCCTGCACCCCGGCCCTGTTCGAGTCCCGCAAGGAGGGCGCGTCATGAAGCGGAAATGGATGGCGATCGGCCTCGCCGCCCTCGCGGGCCTGGCCTGTTCGAACCGGCGGGACGCGGGCGTCATCGCCGCGTCGGGCACGATCGAGGCGGTCGAGATCGACGTCGCCTCCAAGGTCGCGGGCCAGGTCCTCGCGCTCGCCGTCGAGGAGGGGGCGCGGGTCGGCCCCGGCGACGCGCTGGCGTCGATCGACCACGCGGCGCTCGACATCCAGCTCCGCCAGGCCGAGGCCGGGGTGCGGCTGGCCGAGGCCCAGCTGGCCCTGCTCGTCAAGGGCGCCAGGGGCGAGGACATCCGGCAGGCGGAGGCCGCTCTCCGGCAGGCGGACGCGGCCCTCAAGGTCGCGGAGGACGACGCCGCCCGGATGCGCGAGCTCTTCCGGACGGGGAGCGTCACCGCGAAACACCGGGACGACGCCGAGGCCCGGCTGACCGTCGCGGCCGCCCAGCGGAGCGCCGCGGCCGAGGGCCTGAGCAAGGTCCGCCGGTTGGCCCGTCCCGAGGAGATCGGGGCCGCCGAGGCCCGGCGGGACCAGGCCCGCGGCGCGGCCGACCTCCTGGCCAAGACGATCGCCGACTGCACCATCACCGCGCCCGCCGCCGGCATCGTCACCCACAAGGCCGTCGAGGCCGGCGAGATGGTGACGCCGGGAGGGACCGTGGTCACGCTGGCCGACCTCGACAGCGTCCACGTCATGATCTACGTCACCGGGACGGAGGTCGGCCGGATCCGTCTCGGCGACGCCGCCGAGGTCCGGATCGACGCCTTCCCCGACCGGCCCTTCGCCGGAAGGATCACCTACATCTCCCCCGAAGCCGAGTTCACGCCCAAGAACGTCCAGACGAAGGAGGACCGGGTCAAGCTGGTCTTCGGCGTCAAGATCGGGATCGAGAACAGGGACGGCCTCCTCAAGCCGGGCCTGCCCGCCGACGCCGTCGTGCGGGTCGGCCCGCAGGGGCGCTGAAAGAGGCCCATCCGTGAGCCCCTTCGCCGTCGAGACCCGCGGGCTCTCGAAGAGCTTCGCGTCCGTCGAGGCCGTCCGTTCGCTCGACCTCGCGGTCCGCGAAGGGGAGCTGTTCGCGCTCGTCGGCCCGGACGGCGCGGGCAAGACGACGACGATCCGGATGCTCTGCGGGCTCGTCCCGCCCACGTCGGGCGAAGCCCGGGTCCTGGGCTTCGACGTCGCCCGGCAGGGCGCGGAGATCAAGAACCGGATCGGCTACCTGTCCCAGCGGTTCAGCCTCTACGGCGACCTGACCGTCCAGGAGAACCTCGACTTCTTCGCCGGCATCTACCGGCTGGCCAATGCCCTGCGACGGACGCGG
>CAZFBC010000015.1:2227-18158 GCA_964517245.1 uncultured Eubacteriales bacterium
CTTCGCCGAGATCCACCTCGTCCGCGACTTCCGGCGTCGCCGCGAGGAGCTCCTGGAGTTCACCCGCCTCGCGCCCTTCCGCGGCCGGCTGGCCGAGCGCCTCTCGGGGGGCATGCGCCAGAAGCTGGCCCTGGCCTGCACGCTCGTCCACGCGCCCCGCCTCATCTTCCTCGACGAGCCCACGACCGGCGTCGACCCCGTCTCGAGGCGGGATTTCTGGGCCATCCTCTCGGCCCTTCTCAAGACGGGGGTCACCATCGTCATGTCCACGCCCTACATGGACGAGGCCGAGCGCGCGTCGCGCGTGGGGCTCCTCGCCGGCGGCCGCCTCGTCGCCGCGGACACGCCCCGGGCCGTCAAGGGCCTGATGCGGGGGACGGTCGTCGAGATCGTCTGCCCGGAGATCCGCCGGGCCTTCGGCGTTCTGAAGGACCTGCCCGGCGTCCGGGAGGTCCAGCTCTTCGGGGACCGGCTCAATGTCGTCGTCGACCGTCCCGACGACGAGGTCCCCCGGATCGAGGCCGCGCTGGCCGGCGCGGGGATACCCGTCCTCGCCGAGCGGCGCCTCGCCCCGTCCCTCGAGAACGTCTTCATCTCCGTCACCGAATCCGCTCCATCGGAGGCCGGTCATGCTTAGAAGGATCGCCGCTCTCGCCGTCGCCCTGGCCCTGCCGCTGGCCGCCGGGGCCCAGAGAAGACCGCTGTCGCTCGACGAGGCCCTCGCCGCCGGGCTCGAGTCGAGCCCGGCGCTCCACGCGTCGCGGGCGAGAGTCGACGCCTCGGCCGCCGGGGCCCGCGAGACGTCCGCCCTCCGCCTGCCGTCCCTCAAGCTCGGCGGCGGATACACGCGCCTGAGCGAAGTCCCGGATTTCCAGGTGACCCTGCCCGTCTCGCCCGACCCGATCACCGTGTCGCGGAGCTACTTCGACAATTTCAACCTCCGCCTGGGCCTCCAGCAGCCCCTGTTCACGGGCTTCCGTCTCGAAGCGGGCGCGCGGTCGGCCCGGCTGCTCGAAGCCGCCGCCGGCCGGGACCTCGAAAAGGACCGGGCCGAATTCGTCTTCGCCGTCAAGAGCGCCTACTGGGGGCTGGCCCGGGCCAGGGAGTTCGAGAAGGCGATCGACGAGACCCTCCGGCAGGTCTCGGAGCACCTCAAGGACGTCCGGGCCTTCTTCGACCAGGGGCTCCTGACGAGGAACGAGGTCCTGCGGGCCGAGCTCGAGCTCTCCAACGCGGAGATCATGAAGATCGACGCCCGCGACGCCGCCGAGGTCGCCCTGACCGCGCTCGCGAGCCTCGTCGGCCTGCCCCTCGACGCGGACGTCGAGCTGACGACCTCGCCGGAGAGCCAGGCCGCGCGGCTTCCGGCCCCGGAGGACGCCGAAGACGCGTCCCCGGTCGAGCGGGCCCTGGCCAACCGGCCGGAGATCCGGTCGGCCGACCTCCGCGTCGAGGCTTCCGAGTGGGGCGTCAAGGCCGCCCGGTCGGGCTTCTATCCGCAGATCTTCCTCGCCGGGAACTACTATTACCTGCGGCCGAACCCCCGGTTCCTCCCGGCCCTCGACGCCTTCAAGGGCACGTGGGACCTGTCCGTTTCCGTGTCCTTCGACCTCTGGGACTGGGGCCAGACCAGGAGCCGGGCCGAACAGGCCAAGGCCCGTCTGGCCCAGGCCCGCGACGCCCGCCGGCTGCTCGAGGACCAGGCGGTCCTCGAGGTCACGCAGAGCCGCCTGGCCGTCGATCGGGCGGAGGAGAAGGTCCGCGTCGCCGGACAGTCCGTCGTCCTGGCCGAGGAGAACTTCCGGGTCAGCCGGGAGAGGTTCCGGCAGGGCGTGGCCCTCAACGCCGACGTCCTCGACGCCGAGGTCGCGCTCCTCCAGGCGCGCCTGGGCCGGACCCAGGCCCTGATCGACCTGGCCGTCGGCCGGGCCCGGCTGGAGAAGGCCCTGGGATCCTGAGCCATGCCCGATCCCTCCATCGTCGTGAGCGCGCTGACGAAGCGCTTCGGCGGCTTCACGGCCGTCGACGCCGTCAGCTTCGAGGTCGGCCGCGGGACCATCTTCGGCTTCCTCGGCGCCAACGGGGCGGGCAAGACGACGACCATCCGGATGCTCTGCGGCCTGCTCGATCCGACATCGGGAACGGCGACGGTCGGCGGCCACGACGTCGGCCGCGAGCCGGACGAGGTCAAGCGAGTCATCGGCTACATGTCCCAGAAGTTCTCGCTCTACGAGGACCTGACCGTGCTCGAGAACGTCCGCTTCTTCGGCGGGATCTACGGCCTCACGGGCCGGGCGGTGGAGGCCCGGCTCCCCTGGGTCCTGGAGCTGGCCGGGCTCAAGGGACGGGAGCGGAGCCTGACCCGGACGCTCTCCGTCGGCTGGAAGCAGCGCCTGGCCCTCGGCTGCGCCGTCCTCCACGAGCCGGAGATCGTCTTCCTCGACGAGCCCACGGGCGGGGTCGACCCGGCCTCGCGCCGGCGGTTCTGGGAGCTCATCAACGGCCTCTCCGAACGGAAGGTCACGGTCTTCGTCACCACCCACTACCTGGACGAGGCGGAGTACTGCAACGACATCCGCCTCATCCACGCCGGACGGATCGTCGCCGCCGGCAGCCCCCGCGAGCTCAAGGCCGAGGTCATCCGCAACCCCATCCTCGAGATCGCGACCGACCGGGCCGTCGACGCCCTCGAGGCCCTCCGGCGGGAGCCCTGGGTCCTGGACACCTCGATCTTCGGCGCCGCCCTCCACGTCGGCGTCGCCGACGAGACGGAAGGCCGCCGGCTCGTCCTGGAGCGCCTGGCCCGGGAAGGCATCGCCCCGGAGCGCATCGACCGGATCGTCCCCTCGCTCGAGGACGTCTTCATCCACAAGATCGAAGAGCAGTCGGAGACGGCCCGGGGGGAGGCGGGGACGTGAGCCGCCCCCTGCCGCCCGCGTTCATCGGGCCGGTCATGCGGAAGGAGCTCCGCCAGCTCCGGCGGGACACCCGGTCGCTCGTCTTCATGGTCTTCCTGCCGGCCTTCCTCCTGGTCATGTTCGGCTTCGCCCTGAACTTCGACGTCAAGCACATCTCCCTTGCGGTCGTCGACCAGGACGGCAGCCGGGCGAGCCGGGAGCTGGCCGACAAGTTCGCGACGACCGAGTATTTCGACATCAAGGCCAGGCTGGACAGGACCGGCGACGTCGACCGCCTCATGGCCCGGGAGAAGGTCCGCGCGGCCCTGGTCATCCCGCGGGGGTTCGCGGCGGACCTCGCGGCCGGGAGGAGCCCCTCGGTCCAGTTCCTCGTCGACGGCGCCAACGCCATGAGCGGGACGACGGCGGCGGGCTACGCCGCCTCGATCCTGCAGAGCTATTCGCAGAGGGCCACGCTGGCCGCGATGGCCCGCCGGGGGGCCGGGGGTCTGTCTCTCCCCCTGAAGACGGACGTCCGGATCTGGTACAACCCCGAGCTCCGGAGCGCCAAGTTCCTCGTCCCCGGCCTCATGGCCTTCATCCTCATGGTCATCCTGACCACCTCGACGGCCTTCTCCGTCGTCCGGGAGAAGGAGCGGGGCACCATGGAGCAGCTCCGGGTCTCGCCCCTGCCGTCCGCGGCGCTCATCGTCGGCAAGCTCGTTCCCTACGTCCTGATCTCGCTCGCTTCGGCCCACCTCGTCATCGGGCTGGGCTGGGCCCTCTTCGGGGTCGCGGTCAAGGGGAGCTACCTCCTCCTCCTGCTGGCCATGGTCCTGTTCCTCGTCGCCGGCCTGGCCCAGGGCCTCCTGATCTCGGCCGTCACGGAGACCCAGCAGGTCGCCTTCCTGCTGTCCATCCTGACGACCATCCTGCCGACCTTCATCCTCTCGGGCTTCGTCTTCCCCGTCCGGAACATGCCCCCCGTCATCCAGGCCGTGACCTACCTCATCCCGGCCAAATACTTCCTGGTCGCGCTCCGGGCCATCATCATCAAGGGCGCCGGCCTGGCGGCCTTCTGGGAGCAGATGCTGATGCTGGCGGGCTTCGCCGCGTCGACCCTGGCCCTGAGCGTGGCCATGCTCCGCAGGGGGGGTAGGGGAGGGAGGGCGTCGTGAGGGCCGTCCTGTCCATCCTCTGGAAGGAATTCCTCCAGCTCCGGCGCGACCCCAAGCTCTTCCCGGTCCTGTTCATCTCCCCGATCCTCCAGCTCCTCCTGCTCGGCTACGCCGCCAACCTCGACGTCAAGAACATCCCTTCTGTCGTCTGCGACCTGGACCGCTCGGCGGCCAGCCGGGGGTTCGTGGACGACTTCGTCAACTCCGGGTACTTCTCGGTCGTCGGCCGCGTCGACCGGATGGACGGGATCGACGGGCCGCTCGACCACGGCGACGCGGCCATGGCTTTGGTCGTCCCCCGGGGGTTCGGGGCGGACCTCGCGGCCGGGAGGCAGGCCCCGGTCATGATCGTCGTCGACGGCTCGGAGAGCCAGTCGGCCTCGATCGGCGTCAACTACGCCACGATGATCGCCTCCCGGTATTCCCAGAAGATCGTCTTCGACGCCTTCGAGCGGGCCGCGGGCCGGGGCCCCGGGCCCGTCGTCGTCAACCCGGAGATCCGGGTCTGGTACAATCCGGACCTCAAGAGCCGGAACTTCATGATCCCCGGCGTCCTGGGCCTCATCCTCATGATCACGACCACGACGCTGGCCTCGCTCGGGGTCGTCCGGGAGCGGGAAGCGGGGACGATGGAGCAGCTGATCGTGTCGCCCATCCGCCCCCGCGAGCTCATCGTCGGCAAGCTCCTGCCCTTCGTCCTCATCGGACTCATCGACGCGGTCTTCGTCCTGGGCGTGGCCCGGCTGTGGTTCGGCGTGCCGCTGCGGGGGAGCGCCCCGCTGCTCCTGGCGCTGTGCCTGGCCTTCATGCTCACCACCCTCGGCACGGGGCTGTTCATCTCGACGATCTCGCGGACGCAGCAGCAGGCCATGCTGACCTCGATGTTCTTCATCATGCCCCAGATGATGCTCAGCGGCTTCGTCTTCCCCGTCGAGAACATGCCCGTCCTCTTCCAGCACCTGACGACGGTCATCCCCCTCCGCTATTTCCTGGTCATCATCCGCGGCATCATGCTCAAGGGGACGGGCTGGGCCGAGCTCTGGCCCCAGGCCGCGGCCCTCGTCGCCCTGGGGACGCTCATCCTGGGCCTGAGCGTGGCCCGGTTCAAGAAGCGGCTGGATTGACGCCGTGACCCACGCGCCGATCAGCGGGCCCTCGCCCCCGAGCCCGGGAATGGGATATCATGGCCGCGGAGGCCGAGCATGACAGGCGATCCCAAGGTCTTGACGGTCTTTCTTTTAGCCTTAGGTCTGGCCGCCTGCGGGTCCGGAGGGACGGGTCCCGCCGCCTCGGGCGACGGCCCGTGGGGTGACCGGCTCTGGTACAGGCAGCCGGCGGCCGATTGGAACGAGGCCCTGCCCGTGGGCAACGGCCGGCTCGGGGCCATGGTCTTCGGCGGCCCGGACCACGAGAGACTCCAACTCAACGAGGAGACGGTCTGGGCCGGGAGCCCGGTCGACAACAACAATCCCGGGGCCCTGGAAAACCTGCCGGCCATCCGCCGGGCCCTGTTCGAGGGGCGTTACGCCGAGGCCTCGGCCCTCGCCGAGAAGCATTTGCTCGGGACGCCGCCGCGCATCCGTTCCTACCAGCCCCTCGGCGACCTCTTACTCGATCTGGAGAACGCCCGGCCGGGGGACGGGTACGAACGGGACCTCGACATCCGCGACGGCATCGCCTTGGTCGTCTGCGAGACGGGGGACGGCGCGAGGGTCGAGCGGCAGGTCTTCGCGTCGGCTGCGGACGATTGCCTGGTCGTCCGGATCGGGGCCCGCGGCGGCGCGAGGATCACGGGGACGGTCCGCCTGACGCGGGCCAGGGACGCCGCGACGAAGGCGGTCTCGGCGAACGAGCTCCTCCTCGTCGGCCGGATCGTCGACGCCCCCGACCCCCTGAGCGGGCCCGGAGGCGAACACATGCGCTTCGCCGCGCGGCTCCTGGCCCTCAACGAGGGCGGCCGGCTCGGGCCGGAAGGGGAGGCGCTCCGCTTCGAGGGCGCGCTCGGCGTGACTCTGCTATTGACCGCGGCGACGGATTACGACCCGATCCGGTTGGGCTTCGATCCCGCCGTCGATCCGGTCGAGAGGTCGGCCGGGCTCCTGGCCCGGGCCCGGCGCCGTTCCTACCGGGAGCTTCGCGCCCGCCATGTCGCGGAGCACCGGGCCCTTTACGACCGCGTCGCGCTCGACCTCGGCGGCTTGCCTGAGACCGCGGCCCTGCCCACCGACGAGCGGCTCGAGCGGGTCAAGGCGGGCGGCGAGGACCCGGGCCTGGCCGCCCTCTACTTCCAGTACGGCCGCTACCTGCTCATGGGCTCGTCGCGCCGCCCCGCCATCCTGCCCGCCAATCTGCAGGGGATCTGGAACCAGGACTTCGAGGCGGCCTGGAATTCCGACTTCCACACCAACATCAACCTGCAGATGAATTACTGGCCGGCCGAGGTGGCCAATCTCCCCGAGACCGTGGCGCCGCTCGCGGATTTCGTCGGGCGGCTCTCCGTTCCCGGCGCGGTGACGGCCCGCAGGACCTACGGAACCGGCGGCTGGACCCTCCATCACCTGACCGATCCCTACGGCCGCACCGGCGTCGCCGACGGCGTCTGGGGCGTCTCACCCATGGCCGGGCCGTGGATGACCTTCCCTCTCTGGGACCACTACGAGTTCACCGGGGACACGGCCTTTCTGAGGGACGTCGCCTATCCGGTCATGAAGGGCTCGGCCGAGTTCGTCGCCGACTTCCTCGTCCCGTCGCCCGAGGGCCGGCTCGTGACCGCGCCTTCCCATTCCCCGGAGAACGCTTTCATCGACCCGAGGACGGGCAAGGCCGAATCCCTGACCTACGCGGCGACGATCGACGTCGAGATCGCGCGGGCCTTGTTCGCCAACTGCATCCGGGCGGCCGCCGTCCTGGGCCTCGACGCGGAATTCGCCGCCCGCCTGAAGGACCTTGAAAGACGCCTGCCGCCGCTCCGGATCGGGAAGCGCGGCAACATCCGGGAGTGGATCGAGGACTTCGACGAGGCCGAGCCCGGGCACCGGCACATGTCCCACCTCCTGGCCCTCTACCCTCTGGCCCAGGTGACGCCCGAGACGCCCGAGCTGTTCGAGGCGGCCCGGCGGACCATCGCCCGGCGCCTCGAGCACGGCGGCGGCCAGACCGGCTGGAGCCGGGCCTGGATCGTCAGCTTCTTCGCCCGCCTGCTCGAGGGCGAGGAGGCCCACCGGAACCTGCTGGCCCTGCTCCGGAAGTCCACCCTGAAGAACCTCTTCGACACCCACCCGCCATTCCAGATCGACGGGAATTTCGGCGGCGCGGCCGGCATCGCCGAGATGCTCGTGCAGTCCCACCGCGGCTTCATCCACGTCCTGCCGGCTTTGCCGGCCGCTTGGGCCGACGGCCGGTTCGCGGGGCTCTGCGCCCGGGGCGGCTTCGAGCTGGACGCGGCCTGGAGCGGGGGCCGGGTCGTCGAGCTTCGCGTCCGTTCCAAGGCGGGGGGCCGGCTCCGGCTGGTCGATCCCTTCGGCGGGCGGGCGGTCCGGATCGTTGGCGCCGACGCGGCGGCGGCCGCTCCCCGCGGGGGGGTGATCGAGGTCGCGACGGTCACCGGGCAGGAGATCGTCTATTCGACAACGATCTCGTCGGCGAACAGCCAGGCCTTGCCGCCCGCGCCGTAGTGCCAGCCGGGGACGACCCCGACGCTCCTGGCTCGGACCCGGACGAAACGGGCCCGGCGCGCGTCGAACGCGGCGCCGAACTCCTTGACGACGGCCTCGGCCAGGCGCGGCGAGACGTCGTTCACCACCGCGGCCACCGTCTCGAAGTCGGTCCCATCCGCGGAGACGGCGATATCGACCGACTCCGGCAGGAAGATCCAGGAATTGATGTTCTGCAGGCACCTCAGCGCCACCCGGCGCACCCGCCGCGAACGGCCCAGGTCGATGACCGCCTCGAGGTCAATTCCTTCGAAGCCCTGCCAGCGGCCGTCGCCGTGGTCGCGCGAGCCGAACAAGCCGTCGGTCAGCCCTGCGGGGCCGCCGCCGGCATAGCGCTCGGCCGGCGGCGCGGCCAGGGCGGGCACGCGGCCGGAGGCGGCGTGGACAAGGAAGCGCTCGGCCGAGACGGCCGGGCTGAGCTGCTCACGGCCCTCGAAGGCCGCCGCCCGGACCTCGGCCGTCCTCCCCAGGACGACCGGCCGTCGGTAGCGCTTCGAGGACGGCTTCGGGTCGGAGCCGTCCGTCGTGAAGCGGACCTCGAGCCCGGGGATCTCGGTTTCGAGCGCTAGCGCGAGGCCGCGCCCCTTCGGCCCGGGGGAGGCCTTGACGGCGACGAGGTAGGCGCTCCGGGCGGCGTTCAGTCCGGCGGCGTCGTAGCGGGCGAACAGGGCCGGGACCCTGGCCGCGAAATCGGTCCAGTCTCGCCGCTCCTTCGGGGACCAGACGGCCTCGGCCAGGGCCGCCAGCCGCGGCAGGGCCATGTACTCGGCGTGCTTCCCGTCCGCGATGTACTCGGTCCACAGGTTGGCCTGGCCGCCGAGGACGCGCCCGGCCTCGGGACCGGCCAGCGCGTCCGGGACAGGCTCGAAGCCGTAGACTTTGACTAGGGGCACGTAGCCGCCGATGGCCGGCGGCTCGTGGGCCGGGTCTCCCTGGTAATAATCGAAGTAGCAGTGCGAGGTCGGCGTCATGACCACGTCGCGGCCGGCCTGGGCCGCCTCGATGCCGCCCTCCGTGCCGCGCCAGGACATGACGGTCGCCCGCGGGGCCAGGCCGCCCTCGAGGATCTCGTCCCAGCCGACGAGCCGCTTGCCCCTGGCCTCGAGGACCTTCTCCATGCGGCGGACGAAGTAGCTCTGGAGCTCCTTCTCGTCGGCCAGGCCCTCGGCCCGGATCCTGGCCTGGCAGTCCCGGCACTTGATCCATTCGGCCTTGTCGACCTCGTCGGCGCCGATGTGGACGTAGGGGCCGGGGAACAGGGCGACGACCTCGTCCAGGACGTCCTCGAGGAACTCGAAGGTGGCCTCCTTGCCGGGGCAGAAGACGTCGGTGATGGGCCAATAGCCCCCGGGCGGGACGGTGAACGGTCCGCCCGTGCAGGAGAACCGGGGGTAAGCGGTCAGGGCCGACTTGGCGTGGCCGGGCATCTCGATCTCCGGGACGACCGTGATGTGCCTGGACGCCGCGTAGGCCACGACCTCGCGGATGTCGTCCTGGGTATAGAAGCCGCCGTAGGTCGCGGCCTCGCCCGGCCGCTGGGGCTCGCGGGCGTTCCAGTGCCGGTCCTCCCGGTCGACGCGCCAGGCCCCGACCTCGGTCAGGCGCGGGTACTTCTTGATCTCGACGCGCCAGCCCTGGTCGTCGGTCAGGTGCCAATGGAAGGTGTTGAGCTTGTGCATGGCCAGGATGTCGATCCAGCGCAGGACGAAGGCCTTGGGGAAGAAGTGCCGGGAGCAGTCGAGATGGCCGCCGCGCCAGGCGAACCTGGGCCGGTCCTCGACCGAGACGCACGGCGCCGTCCACGGGCCCTTCGCCGGGTCGCCCGCCGGACCTTCGACGGCGGGCGGCAGGAGCTGGCGCAGGGTCTGGACGCCGTAGAACAGCCCCGCCGGGCCCGCGGCCTGGACGAGGATGCCCTCCGCGCCGACCTCCAGGAGATAGCCCTCGCTCCCCAGCCGGGACTCGAGGTCCTCGAGACGGAGGGCGATGGCGCCGGCCGGGGGGGACGCCTGGCCGGGGGCGTCGGCCGCGGCCTCGACCGGGAGGGCGAATCCGGTCGGGCGCCGGAGCAGGTCCGCGAGATAGTCCGCGACGGGCCGGGCCTCGGGCCGGCCCTCCGGGACGACGATCCTCGTGGCCGGAGCGAGCGTGAAGGAGCCAAGCCGGGCCTCGAGGCTCAGCGGAACGGGGACGACCGCCGTCAGAGACGTCCGGCCCGACGGGCGGTCCTCCGGGGCTGTGGCGCAGCTTGCGGCCGCGACCGCCGCGGCGAGCAGGGCGAGAGCGAGTGCGTGCCGGTTCCGGCCGTGCGTCATGATCGACCTCCTGGTCCGTGAAGACGGACGGAGTGGAGTGTAATGAGCCGGGGGACCGCAAGTCAAGGGTCGGCCCCTTGACTTAGGGCCCCCCTCCGGCATAAAACCATGGCGGGCCATGACTCGTCGAACGGGATCGGAACGGGGCGTCTCGATCGTCGTCGCCTCGGACTGGGCGCCCATCCGGGCCCTGGAGCCGGTGATGTCGCGAGATCCTGAGGCCGTCTATGGGGACATGCTGCCGACCCTCCGGGCCGCCGACCTCAGGATCGTCAACTGTGAATGCGCCCTGACGCTCGCCCGCAAGGCCGTTTGGAAGAGCGGCGCGGTCTTCAAGGGCCTGCCCGCTCACGCCCTCGGCTTGGCCTCCGTGCCGTTCGAGGTCGCCTGCCTGGCCAACAACCACGTCTTCGACTACGGCCTCCCGGGCTTCCGGGAGACGCTCGGCGTCCTCCGCCGAAGCGGCATCCGGACGGTCGGGGCCGGGATGACCTTCGACGAGGCCTCGGCGCCGCTGACCCTGACCATCCGGGGCCGGCGCGTCACCGTGGTCAACTTCAGCGAGGGCGAGGACCTCACGGCCTCGACCGGCGGGCCGGGCGTCTGCGGCTGGGAGATCGACCTGCTGGCCGGGCGCGTCCGCGAGGCCAAGGCGAAGGGCGACTTCGTCGTGGCCGTCGGCCACGCTGGGCTCGAGTACATCCCGTTCCCTCCGCCCTACGTCGTGGCGGCCTTCCGGGCCCTGGCCGACGCCGGGGCCGACTGTGTCCTCGGCCACCATCCCCATGTCCCCCAGGGCCTGGAGATGCGCCGCGGCCGGCTTATCGCCTACAGCCTGGGCAATTTCGCCTTCTGGCAGCCCGGCGACTTTTATTACCGGCGCACCGGTTTCTGCCTATCGCTCGAAGCGCGAGGGGGACGGCTGGTCTCATACGGGATCCATCCCTACAGGATCACGGACCAAAGGTTGCGCTTGCTCGGCTCCCGGGAGGGCGCGGCGTTCCGCCGGAAGCTCGAGTCCGTCTCAGAGCCGCTGGCCTCGCCGCGGGGGCCGGCCGAAGCCTGGCAGGCGTATCTGGCCCATTACGGCCCCGGGGGCTTCAGGAACGAGGTCCGCGGCATCCTCGAGACCATGGCGTCGGAGCCGCGGAAGGGCGCAGCGATGTTCCGGAACCGCATCACGACGCTCCAGCACTCGGAGCTCTGGCGGGACGCCCTGACCCGGTTCATGTCCGGGAGGCCGGCCGCCGTTCGGCCGGAGCTGACCCGGCTCATCAGGGAGTGGCTGACGAAGCCGCTCGCCCCGGGAACATCCTGAGGGCTCAGAGGAGCCCGTAGCGCCGTCCGGCGGAATCGATGATCGCCCCGATGAGCCGGCGGTAATCCTCGTCCTCGCCGAGCAGCGAGCCGCGGTAGAGCGTGTAGATCTGCGGCGACCAGCTCTTGTGCGGTTTGAGCCCGGGGATGCCGTTGACCTCGATGACGCGGAGCTTCCCGGCCCGGTCGACGCGCATGTCGATGCGGGTGTGGTCGAGGCAGCCCATGGCATCGGCCGCCGCGTCGCCGAGCGCCTTCGCCTCCTCGGTCCGAGCCCCGGCCAGGCTGATGCGGGTCAGGCCGACGCCCCGGAGGTCGCTCCGCAGGATGCGGTAGTTCCGGAAGTGGCCGTCCTCGACGGTGACCAGGCCCGGCAGGACCTCGCGCGTCTTCCCGTTCCCGAGGACGAGGGCCGTGTACTCGTCGCCGGGCAGGAACTCCTCGACCAGGGCCGGCTCGTCGAACTCCTTCTCGATGAAAGCGACGCGCCGCCGCAGCTCCTCCTCGTCGCGGACGACGCTCTCGTCGGAGATGCCGACCGACCGGGACTCGCAGATGGGTTTGACGAAGGCGGGATAGGTGACGGCCGCGGCGGCGTCCCCGGAAGGGAGGAGAACGGGCGTGGGGACGGCGACGCCCGCGGCGGCCAGGATCTCGTGGGTTTGGAACTTGTCGATCATGGCCTTCATGGTCCGGCTGTCCGAGCCGATATAGGGGAGGCGCCGATCGTCGAAGACGTCGGCGACCCACGTTCCGGCGGCGTTCCGGCCGATGAACGCCTCGTTCGGCGTGATGTGGTAGAGGGCGCTCCAGGCGATGTCGAAGTCGGGTTTGTCGACCAAGCGGAAGAACTCCGCCTCGTCGGCGACGAAGGCGATCCGCGTCGGATGGCCGAGGGACTCCGCGGCGGCGCGCACGGACTCCGTGACCTTCAGGTCCCCCCAGCCCTGGGCGTCCCCGCCGGGACCGGTCAGCAGCAGGATCTTCATGCTCGCTCTCCGTCAGAAAAGTTCCGGAACGTGCGCATAATCCATGAGGGCCCGGGCGGTCCGGGGAGAGACCGGTTGGAGCCTCCAGGCCACGGCCCGGCGCTGGGCCTCGGAAAGATCGACCTTGGAAACGACCTCGACCGACGGCGGCGGCCCGGGGCCGTCCGTGCCTTCCGCTCCCAGCCCCGCCGTCAGCGCGTCGATCAGGCTCTCGCCGGGATCGAGGATGTCCGCGTCGGCCCCGGTGATCCGCCGAAGAGCCCGGCGGAACAGGTCGTAGACATAGGCGTAATGGGTGCAGACGAGACCCGCGAAGACCGGGGGCTCGAGCCCCGTGCCGGCGAGGGCCCGCGAGACGCACTCGTCGACGAGTCCGGGGAGAGAGGCCGAGCCGGGGTCCTTGTCGATGACGCCGGCCAGGCCGTGACAGGCTGCGGCGCGGATGCGCCGGGCGTCGAATCCCCGGAGGGCGAGCCGGCGGGCGTGCTCGCCCGACTCGATCGTCGTCCGGGTGCCGAAGAGGACGAGGGTGGCTGCGGCGTTGTCCCTCAAGGCCTCGGCGAACAGGTCGACGCCCCGGTCGATGATCCCGGCCACCGGGACGGCGGGAGACCCGGCGAAGGCCGTCGATCCGTAGAGCACCGAAAGCGTGTTGCACGCGATGACGACAAGGTCCGGCCGATAGCCCGCGACGGCGGCCAGGGCCCTGTCGAGGGCCGCGGCGCGGGCGGCGGTGTCGGGGAGGTCGTTATACCCGCGCCCCTCTTCGGGCCAGGCGTTGACGTAGACGAGATCGATCTTCCGCGGGCCTCCGGCCAGGCGCAGGCGCGCTTCGAGCCCGGCGCAGATCGAGAGGCCCCCGAGGCCGGAGTCCGTGAGGGCGATGCGCCAGTCGCGCTTCTCGCCGAGAAGGTCGAGCAGGCTCTTCATCGCGTCCCGGGGCTCATCCGGCCGCGCCCGGCCCGGTCCGGGAGGAGTGGTCGAGGAAATCCCGGCGGACCCTTTCGAGAAGGCCGGGCTCCGTGAGGAGGCGGTGGCCGGCGCAGGCCAAAAAGTAGACGCCGTCGAGCAGGGCCCGCTCGCCGCCCTCGCCGGCGGCGTCCCGGGCGAACTCCTCGGTGTGGATGGGGGCGTCGCTGGCCTTGATCATCGGCTCGATCGTCGGGACGACCTGGGAGACGTTGGCCAGGTCGGTCGAGCCGAACGACTCCCGGACCTTCCTGGGCCCGGCCCGCCCCCGCTCCTCGAAGAGACCGGCGAAGAGGTCCTCGAGGACGGCGTTGCGGCGGAAGGTCGTGACGCCGGGGCCAGGCTCGGAGACCTGTTCCCGGCAGCCGGTCGCCGCGGCGGCCAAGCGGGCCTCGCCCAGGAAATGGGCCACGAGGCCCTCGAGCTTGGACATCGCGTCGGCCCGCAGGGAGAACCGGCCGCGGGCGTGGTCGGGGACGATGTTCGGCGCCTCGCCGCCCGCCTCGACGATGCCGTGGACGAGGCAGCCGGGCGGGATCTTGGCCTTGCGCAGGACCGTCGCGTGGTAGAAGAGGACGAGAGCGTCGAGCGCGTTCGCCCCGGCGCCCGGGGCGGCCGCGGCGTGGGCCTTCTTGCCGAAGAACTCGACGACGAACGTCCGCCGGGCCAGGGCCTGGCCGACGACCGTGTCGACCGAATGGGGGTGGACCTGGAGGACGACGTCGCTTTTCTCGAACACGCCGCCCGCGATCATCCGGACCTTGCCGCTGCCTTTCTCCTCGGCCGGCGTGCCGACGACCTCGATCGTCCCGGCGGTCCCCGGGTCGAGGACCGACTTGAGGACGACGGCGGCATAGACCCCGGCCGTCCCGATGATGTTATGGCCGCAGGCGTGCCCCAGGCCGGGCAGCGCGTCCATCTCGGCGGTGAAGGTCAGCCGCGGCCCGCCGTCGGACCGGCCGTGAGAGGCCCGGAAGGCCGTAGGGAGCGAGGCCAGGGCTTCGGTGACCGTGAAGCCTTCGGCGGCCAGGACCCCGCGCAGCAGGCCCGAGGTCCGGACCTCCTCGAACGCGAGCTCGGGGCCGTCGTGAATGCGGCGGCTCAGGCCGAGGATATCGCCGCGGCGCTCCTCGATAGCCGCCGCGATCCTCGCCTTGATGTCCATGGTCGATCGGGGGCTATGATAATGCAGAACGAAAATCGTTGTCAAAATCGGGGCGGCCGCCGCCGGGGATTGTGGTAACATGACGGCAGGCGCGACAGGGGCCCGCGGCCGGCGCGCCGGCACACCGGCAAGGAGCGCGATGACCATGATCTCGGGAAAGGGACGGATCCTGGCCCTGGTCCTGGCGGGGCTCGGCCTCAGCGCCGCCGCGGAGACCCGGCACGTGTTCAGGAGCGCGGGCCTCGAGCTGGAGATCGGCGCCCGCGGGGAGATCGTCAGGCTCGTCGACCCCCGCAGCGGCAAGGACTACGCCCCGCCGGGCCGGTCGGGGCACTTGGTGCGGGTCAGGGACGCCGGCGGCGCCGAGCTCCTGCCGAGAAGCTTCGAGGCCGCGAAGGGCGTCCTAACCTTCGCCTTCGACGACGGGATCGCCCTCGCGGTCCGCGTCGAGGGGAAGGAGGAGTACCTCCGTTTCGAGCTGGTCCGGGCCGTCCGGCCCGAGAGGATCGACGCCGTGCTGTGGGGGCCGTTCAACACGACGATCGGCGAGACCGTGGGCGAGGTCGTCGGGGTCGTGAGAGACCGGGATTTCGCCGTCGGCATCCAGACCCTGAATACCAAGACCTGCGGCGGCAGGCTGGTCAACGAGGAGGGGACGACCGGGGGGACGACGACCGCCGTGCCGGAGGCGTTCGGATCGAGCCTCCAGGCCTTCTGCGTCAACCAGGCCCGGGACCGGGTCATGACCGTCTGGCACCAGCACGAGCGCGTGCCCGTCAAGGCGCTCGGGGGATTCACCCTGGAGGGCAGCGCCCTGGCCGTCTTCGGGGCGGCGCCCGGCGAAGTGCTGCCGCTCATCGGCCGGATCGAGGTGGCCGAGGGCCTGCCGCACCCCGTCATCGACGGCGAATGGGTCAAGACCTCCGGCGCGACCGGCCGGCCCTACCTCATCGCCGATTTCGGCGAGAAGAACGTCGATGCCATGCTGGAATACGTCTCGAGGCTCGGCTTCTATTCCCTGTACCACAGCGGCCCGTTCAGGACCTGGGGGCACTTCGAGCTCCTGGAGGACCGGTTCCCCAACGGCCGGGCCGGGCTGAAACGGTGCGTGGACAAGGCCCGGGCCCGGGGCATCCGGATGGGCGTTCACACCCTGACGAACTTCATCACCACGAACGATCCGTTCGTCACGACCCCCGCCAACCGGGGGTTGATGGCCGCGGGGACCGCGATCCTGTCAAAGGACGTCGACGCCGCGGCGACCGGGATCCCGGTCGACCGCGACGACCTTTTCAGACAGGGATCGACCCTCAACAGCGTCCTCATCGGCGCCGAGATCGTCCGCTACCGGGACGTGACGGGGAGCGGGCCCTATGTCCTGACGGATT
>CAZFBC010000015.1:18258-20398 GCA_964517245.1 uncultured Eubacteriales bacterium
GAGATCGTCCGCTACCGGGACGTGACGGGGAGCGGGCCCTATGTCCTGACGGATTGCGTCCGGGGGGCTTTCGGCACCGCCGCCGCGGGGCATGCCAGGGGCGACGAGGCCAGGAAGCTCATGGACCATCCCTACAAAACCCTGTTCCCCGATTGGCCCATGCAGGAGGAGCTCATCCGGAACCTGGCCGCGTTCTTCGACGAGACCGGCGTCTCCCACATGGACTTCGACGGCCACGAGGGCACCTGCTATCTGGGCCGGGGCGACTACGGCCACGACCATTTCGCCGAGGCGTTCCTGTCCCGCGTCGGCCATCCGGTCGTCAACGGCTCGAGCAACGTCGGCCATTTCTACTGGCACATGAACAGCTACATCAACTGGGGCGAGCCCTGGTACGCGAGCTTCCGGGAGAGCCAATCCGAGCAGCGCTTCAAGCACCAGCCGTTCCTCGAGCGCAACTACCTGCCCAACATGCTCGGCTGGTTCTTGATGACGCCCGATACGCGCTTGGAGGACATCGAGTGGATGCTGGCCCGGGCCGCGGGCTACCGGGCCGGCTACGCCTTCGTCGCCGACCCCGAGTCCTTCGAGAAGAACCCCGCGACCGACGCCATCATCGCCGCCATCCGGACCTGGGAGGAGGCCAAGGACCTCGGTGTCTTCAGCGACGAGCAACGAACGCGGCTCAAGGACCCGGAGAGGGATTTCCATCTGGAGAGAACGGGCGAGAGGCGGTGGGCCCTGCAGTCCTACGATAAGCTCCATTTCGAGCACGCCGGGGAGCCGCGGCAGCCGGGGGAGCCGGTCTCTTCGGTAGGGAGCCTCGAGAATGCTTTCGGGGCCCAGCCGCTCCATCTCCATCTGCTGCTCACGGGGGACGGCGCGGAAGCGAGGGACCTCACGATCGAGATCGACCGGTTCTTCACGGTGGCGGTCCCCGTCGTTCTGAAAAAGGGCCAATCCCTGGTCTGGGACGGCTCCGACACGATGATCATCTACGACGAGAAGGGCCGGAAGACCGGGACGGTCGAGGTCGGCAAGAGCCTGCCGCTCCTGCAAAAGGGAACGCACACGATCTCCGTCGATGCCAAGTTGACCGGCCATGACCGGCCGGTCATCAAGGCGACCGTGAAGCTCGCGGGCGCGGTCGAGACCGTCGAGCGCTAGGTCCCGGCGCTCCGGTCAGACGATGAGCATCGCGTCGCCGTAGGAGAAGAAGCGGTAGCGCTCGCGCACGGCCTCGCGGTAGGCGTCCATCACGAGATCGTATCCGGCGAACGCCGAGACGAGCATCAGCAGGGTCGACCGCGGCAGGTGGAAGTTCGTCAGCAGCCGGTCGACGACGCGGAACTCGTATCCGGGGGTGATGAAGAGAGAGGTGGCGCCGCGGCCGGAGCGGACGGCACCCTCGCGCCAGGCGCTCTCGAGCGTCCGGACCACGGTCGTGCCGACCGCCGTGACGGGGCGGCCTTCCGACTTCGCCGCGGTGACGGCCTTGGCCACCGCCGGCGTGACGGCGTAGGTTTCTTCGAGCATTCTGTGGTCCGCGACGAGCTCGGCCCGGACGGGCTGGAACGTGGCCAGCCCGACGTCGAGCGTGACGCGGCGGACGTCGACTCCCCTGTCCCGGAGCGCCCGCAGCACGCCCGCGGTGAAGTGAAGGCCGGCGGTCGGGGCGGCGATGGCGCCGTCCTTCCTGGCGAAGACCGTCTGGTACCGGTCGATGTCCTCGGGCCTCGTCCGCTCGTCCTGTTTGGCCCTCTTGATGTAGGGCGGCAGGGGGGCGTAGCCTGTCTCGCGGAGAAGGGCGCGGACGTCGGCTTTCCCGAAGTCGAGGACGCGCCGGCCCTCCTCGGCGAGCGCGGTCCCGCAAGCTTCTATACCGCCAGGGAAACGGACGGCATTCCCCTCGCGCACCCGCTTGGCCGGCCGGCAGAGGACTTCCCAGCGGCCGGGTTCGATCTCCCGGATGAACAGGAACTCGATCTTCGCCTCGCCGCTCGTCCCCCAGAGCCGGGCAGGCAGGACCCGGGAGTCGTTGATGACCAGGATGTCGCCCGGGTCCATCGCGCCCGAGAACTCCCGGAACCGGCCGTGGCGGACCGTGCCGGACTTCCGGTCGACGACCATCATCCGCGAG